>JAJDSZ010000023.1 GCA_022827425.1 Pseudomonadales bacterium
TGAGGCGCCGGCAGTCAGCAATCCATGACTGCGCAGAATCAGCGCGTTGTTACCGCCCATGCTCTGCGCGATTCGTGAGCCGGCGTCGAGGCTTTGCACTTGCACTTCCTCGTCGTCGAACAGGGCGCAGTCTTCAAAAAAGATGCAGGCCTCCTGGGTGATCGGCTCCAGCAAACGGCCCCGGGAGGAAAACGGCACACCCCAGGAAGTATGGGTGTGGGCCACGCTGCCTATATCGCCGCGCGCGGCGAGAATCGGCTGATGAATACGATAGCCCGGCCGATTGACGGCGCCTTTGCCGGCCGCCGCCTGGCCGTCCCGATCGATCAGCACCATGTCATCGGCCGTGGCGGCCGGAAACGTGACCCCGTAGCGGAGCATCCAGAAGCAGTCGGGGCGTTCAGGATCACGCGCGCTGATATGGCCGTCGCCCAGGTCGCCCCAGCCGAGCGCCCCGAAAACGCGATACGCTCGCGCCAGTTCCTCAACCAATGAAGATTCGATTTCCGTCATTTCCGCGTCAATCCCCCATCATTTCCATTCGATGAAGTTTACACCGGCAACCGGTACGGCGTAGAGTTCGGGGGAAAGTCCATCCAACCTGTTCCCCGGGAGTTCCGCATGACCCATCGCCGACAATTTCTCAAGTATCTGGCAGCCAGCCCGTTGCTCACCAATTTTTCCGCTTTCGCCCAGGAAGTGGAGGAAACACTGGGAGAACGATTGACCGACCCCAGTGAAGTCATCAACGTATTCGAAATGGAGGCATTGGCGCGGGAGAAAATGCCCCCCGCCCATTTCGGTTACTTGGCGACCGGCGTGGACAGCGACGAGACGATTCTCGCGAATCGCGAAGGCTTCAGCCGTTTTCAGATTAAACCGCGGCGGCTTGTCGACGTAAGCGAGGTAGACACTTCGATCGATCTGCTGGGTACCGAGGCCGGGTCCCCGATCGTACTTTGCCCGGTGGGAAGTCAGGGCGCCTACCACGCCGACGCGGAATTGGGCTCGGCGCGGGCCGCCGCCGCGAAAGGGCATCACATGATTCTCTCCACACAGTCATCGACTTCCGTCGAGGCCGTGGCGGAGGCTCGCGGCGCACCCATCTGGCATCAGCTCTATGCAACGAATCGCTGGGAAAACACCGTGCAGATGTTGCAAAGGGCGGAAGCGGCGGGATGCACCGCGGTATGCCTGACCATCGACTTGCCCGGCGGGCGAAACACCGAAACCCAGGCGCGAATGACCCGTTCCGATACGCGGGATTGCACTGTTTGCCATACGGGGCAGCTTAAGCCGATGTTCGATGGCCTGGATATGCGGGGAGCGAGCCTGAACAATCCCTCCATGACCTGGGAGGTGATCGGACGCATGAAGGAAGTCACCGGAATGAGGGTGATCATCAAGGGCGTCGAGGTCGCTTTCGATGCCGCCATGGCGGTGCAGAGCGGCGCGGACGGCATCGTGGTTTCAAATCACGGCGGCAGAGCGACCGAAACGGGCAGAGGCACGATCGAATGCCTGCCGGAAGTCGCAGCGGCCGTGAACGGACGCATTCCCATCCTTGTCGACGGCGGCTTCCGCCGCGGCACCGACGTTTTCAAGGCGCTTGCCCTGGGCGCCTCCGCGGTGGGAATCGGCAGGCCCTATTGCTTCGGGCTGGGCGCCTTCGGGCAAGCGGGCGTGGAGCGGGTTCTGGATCTGCTGAACCGCGAGTTGCTGATCGCCATGCGCGGCAGCGGAACCACCAGCATCGGCGCGATCGGGCCCGACTACGTACACGACCTGGGTCAACGGGCCTGAACCATACAGCGGGAGAGAATCAAAAAACGCCGGCCGGATGATTCCGGCCGGCGTCCCTTGATACTTCAGGACTCTTGCAGCGACTAGCGGTCGCGATAATCGGCTGTCGGCGGCAGTTGCGCACCGGACAGGTCGGGCGGAATATCGCGTTCGGCGACGATTGTGTGCGTCAGCGTGCCGATTCCCTCGATGCTGGCGCTGATGTTCTCGCCATCTACCAGATAGCCCGAACCCGTGGCGCGCTGTACGCGGCCGGCGCCGGTGCCGCCGGAGGTGCCGCTTTGCAGCACGTCGCCGGGGAACACGGTGATCAGGGACGAGGCGTATTCAATCAACTCGGGGATATTGTGAATCATGTCCCCGGCCTGTGCTTCCTGCACGGTTACGCCGTCGATCACGGTGATCTGGTGCAGTCGCTCCATGGGGTCGCCGTAGAACTCCTTGGGCACGATCCACGGGCCGTGGGGCGCGAAGGTGTCGTGGCCCTTGCCGACAAACCAGTCCTGACCCGATCCGTAGCCGCCCGGCGGACGACCGCCGCGGTCGGAGACATCCATGGCTACCATGTAACCGAACACATGGTCATAGGCGCGGGTGGCCGAGATGTATTTGCCGGTCCTGCCGAAGACGATGGCCATCTCCACTTCGTATTCGATCTCGTCGCGACCGAAAGGCATGACGATGTCTTCACCGTGGCCGATCACCGCACCGCGGGTCGGCTTCAGGAACAGGTACGGCACGCCGCGGTTTTCCTGGCGCTGGCGCGTGCGTTCCGCCAGTTGCTGGGGAGTGCATCCCTCGCAGGCGTGGGTATAGAAGTTCACCGCCGCGTTCATGATTTTGCTCGGGTACTGGATCGGCGCCATGATGTCGACGGAATCCACATCGTGGACGTAGGCAGTGCCGCTGCTGAGCAGATCTTCCTCGACCAGCCAGTTCATGAGTTCATAGAGCCGGTACTTCAGACCGTACTCGTACTGTTCGATCAACCCCAGCATATCCTCGGGCATTTCCATATCGCTGTATTGCCATTGCATCTGCAGGGCGCGGTTCGCGGCGGTCAGGTCGACGATCAGCGAATCGTCTCGTACGACGAGGCCGACGAACGGCGTGTCGTTCACCGCGAAAGTGCCGACCTTGTAGGGTTCCACGGACTCCGCAGCCTGGGCCAGCACCTGTGCGGAGAAGGCGGAAATCGCCAGCGCCGCGGCGAACATCAGGCTAGAAACGGACTTTCGAATCATCTTCTTACTCCCGGCATCGGTTTCAGGGGGGTATCGAGCATATGTGGAAAAGAAAGGCGAGTCAAAAGGAAAATCCGCCTCGCGCCAGCGCCGTTAATATTGCGTCAGAATCCGACCGCGCCGATTGGTATGGCAGATTGCTATCGACCAGGCAGTTGTATCGAATCTTCGCCAGGAGCGCTTGTTCGTCCGACATGGAATGAGCCGAAACGATTTCCGGTGTGGCGTCCGGAATCTTGATCGTTATCAGCGCGGTATTTGGAACGATCCGATGGACGCTAGACAAAGGAAAACTCGCTCGATTATTTCATCGTAACTCATGCGCTGGCGCGAGCGAGTTCTCGCTCTATGTCCTGTTGCTTGCGCTTGGTGGCGCCGCTCTTTCGATCTCGCTTTGCGATGGGAACGTCCACGCTCCAATAGGCGGCGGCTTCAGTCATGTCCATTTCCAGCAGCCCGGGAGATCCTAGCGGGATAGTCCGCTCGGGGGAGGCTGGTTTTACGCCTAGCGCCTCTCGCACGGAAACCGCGACCGCTCTCGCCAAAGGAGGAGGCACCGAATTGCCGATTTGACGCCCGCCGTGCCACTTGGTGACATGAAAGCGGAACCAGTCGGGAAACCCGTGGAGCCGCGCCATTTCCCGAACCGTGACGCAACGGTCGTAGCGATAATGAATCGGCCTGGGGCTCGTAAAAGCGCCACGGGCGGAGTCCGTGCCGGCGCGCAACGTATTCGACACTCCGCTCGCGGCCAACTTGTAAAACCGTGAAATGGGTTCGACCGCAGCAGGTTTGGTATTGCGGAATCTTCGTCGCGAAATTTCGGTGTGAGCCGTACGCAAACTCGCCGTCATGAGTCGTGGATCCCACTTGCGCTTGTAACCGTGGTGCCAAGCTTCGCTGTCGAGGCACCTCATCTCTTTGGCGTACGCGCTTAAACTTGAGGTCGGCTCCCCAACACACACGCTGTCGGAAGAGATCAGTTCGTCATATTGCTCCGCGTCCGGTAGATCGTCCAGAGCGTCTTGGCACGTCGGCGCAGGCACGAGAATCTCAGTGATCGGATATCGCGGTGCGACTGCACCCTTGGCGCCCATCAGAAAGAGGCGTTGCCGGTCCTGGGGCACTCCAAAATGACGCGCATTCAATACCTGTCATGGGAGCGTCACCGAATAACCAGCCGCCTCGAACTCAACGGTCAGTTCGTCCAGGAGTTGGCGATGCTTCCCGACTGTGAGTCCACGAACGTTCTCGAGTACGAATACGGACGGTTCAAGTTCCACGACCAGTCGGAGGAAATGCTTGATAAGCTGGTTTCGTGGGTCGTCCAGGGCGCGTTTGCCGATCATGGAAAAGCCCTGGCAAGGCGCCCCTCCGACGATAACGTCGATCGGCCCCGATAGCTCTCGCCTGACGGAGGCGCCGGAAATCCCGGTCGCGTCGGCGCAGTGCATCCGACACAGCGGAAAATTGTACTCGTGGGTGGCGGCGTGGACCGGATCGATCTCGATAGCCGCGGCGACGTCGAATCCGGCCTGCTCGAAACCGAGGCTCAGTCCTCCGACGCCGGCGAATACGTCCAGGACGGTCGGCCGCCTCATGAGAGCTCGCCTTCCAGAAAGCGAATCAGGCGCTGCTTCAGTGGTTCCATGTGTGCTATTTCGCAAACACGAGGCCGCGGCGCCTGGGCAAGTCGCGCCTGTGGAAACCGTAGCGGCGGCCCATCCGGTGCGAGACCCTGCGCACGGCAATTTTGGGGTCGGTGTTCTTTTGCCCAACTGCGGCCATTATCCTTGATCTGACATCAGGTGTGCGATTTTCGACCACTTCGGATACTGTATAGCGCAATCGCGCATTTCGCAATGAAACCAACATGAAACCAAAAAATCCGTTGCCGAAATCAGCGGTTGGTTGCTGCGTCTAACCCGTACTGCGTTAATGAGGCTTTAAGTTGGGGTAACGCTGCAACGGCGGGGAAGTGGTCGGTTTCGGCATCGAACGGGGCGAAGACTGTGACGCCGGATTCGGATTCCCAGGGCTGCATCTCCATGTTTGTCGGGGCGATGTTTATGCCGAGATGATCCTCGTACCATTGGGCAAGACCTATTGGGTCCCTGGCCCGGAAAAAGAAACCGCCGAATCCCAGTACTTTTTGCATTTCGCGCTCTCCCTGTTGCGCCCTGCCGCTACTGTCGGGATGGAGGCAGGGTCCAGTCGCAGGTCTCGCAGTTGGGGTCCACGCCGTTCTGGTCGAGGACTTCGAAGATGAAGTCGCGCCAGACTGCATTGGGTTGCCAGACGCTGTTCATGTCGGCCTTGGCCTCGGCCATGGGCACATCCTCGTTCAGTATGCGGTAGAGGAAGCTGAACGCCGTGGCGCGGAAGTTGACCTGGCAGTGGAGCAGGGTCTTGCGGCCTTCGTTGCGGGCCATGGAATCGGCGAAGGCGTAGTATTCGCTGGGGCGGGGATTGTCGAAATCCACCGGGATCTGCGTGTATTCCATGCCGAGACCCTTCACCACGATATCCGCATCCGGCAGGGCGTTCTGGTTGTTGGTGAAGGCGATATAGACCACGCGCTCGAAGCCGTTGTCGGCGATTGCCTCGAATTGCTCCCGGGTGGGTTGCCCGGCGCTGGCGAAGGTGGCGCTGTACTGGCGGAAGTTGGTGATTTCGGCAAGGGCCGGAGCAACTTCTTCGAGAGCCTGGGTGGTGACGTTCATCAGCAGGATTCCCGGGAGGATAAGCAGTTTCCTTGACATGTGGTATCTCCTGGTGGTGGAACGGGCCTCACCCTCCATTAGCCAAAAAGTTCAAGAACTCCCGGCGGGTTTTGGGGCCGTAGGTGAGGAAGCTGGGTTGTGGGTCTTCCTGGTAGGCCAGTTTTTCGTTGGCCACGCGGTCGTTCGCCGTCAGGGAGCGGATTTCGGTTTCTGCGATGCCATAGGGGCCGGCGGCGTTGAGGCCGAAAATCTTGCGGCGGATTTCGTCGGTGATCGCCGGATAGCCGTAGCGTTCCTGGTATTCCTCGCTGATCTGGAAACTGCGGAATGCCTGGATCTGGTCCTGGGGCGAGCCGTACCAGATGGAATCGGTGCCCCAGAGCACATTGTTCTCGCCACAGTAGCGCAGCAGCTTGCCCATGGCGTGGGCGGCATTGTCCGGGTCGCGCATCAGGTAGCGCCAGGTGCTGCCGAGTTCGGCGTAGACGTTGGAATTCTGGCCCACTTCGTTATCGATCAGCGACTGGATCAGGGTGTCGATGCCGTCGCGGCCGGCGCCGTCGACGAATTCCCGCTCGCGCACGCCGGTGACGAATCCCGAGTGGTAGATCAGGAAGTTCATGTCGGGATACATTTTCGCGACGATGCCGATATCCGGGCACTGGCTGTGCTCGTAGGACCGCGGCCCGAACGGCAGGCCCTTGTGGATGCAGATATTGCGCACGCCGAGCCGCCGGGCGCGCTCGATCATCGCCATGCCCACGTCGTCGTGGAGGAAGTAGCCCACCCCGCCGGGGCCGTACTGGGTATAGGTCTTGAAAGCCGATATGTTCCAGTTTTCGGCAAGCTCGTCCATGGCTTCAAGGTCGCCGTCCTGATTGGGATTGACCCGGCCGTGGATCATCAGGCGCTTGCTGCCTTCGAGTTCGGCGACGATCTGCCGGGTCATGTCGGCGTCTTCGATGGTGACGGGCTCGTTCTCCCGGGTGGAGGGGACGAAGGAAAGCACCATGATGTCGGTGTCGCTGTCGAGAAAGACATCCTTGATGAATTCGCTTTCGCTCAGGCAGTCGAGGTAGGCGCGGTCGCCGGGGCCATCGGCGAGTTCGCAGGAAGCCTTCTCGAATCCGGAATACGGCCTTGCGTTCGGCGGCAGTCGCCCGAGCCAGTCGCCTTCGGGGTTCACATAATGCCCCTGCACGTCGAAGATGAACTCGTTGCCGCCAACTTCCGCCAAAGCCGATGCTTCGTCGAGTGCGCTTTCTTCGCGCAAGTCGAAAAAGCCGCCGCGCTTGTTGGCCGCGGCGTTGGCGGCATTGATGGCCATAAGCGTGCTCGCGGCGCCGCAGGCGGATACCAGGAACTTGCGCCGGGTCTGGCCCTTGCGCCGGGAGAACTCGTCCGCCCTTTCCAGCGCCAGACGGTTGCCCCGGATGTTGGTGCGGGAAAGCGGCACGGGCTCGAACTCGCCGTTTGAAGTGGTATCGATCTTGATCGGCAGTCTGACGCCGTCTTTGTCCAACTTGTCCATATTCTTTGCCTCATCAGTTCGGGGGTTGCAGGACGAGTGTCTCGTACAGCACCGATTCGATCTTGTCGCGGGAGAAAAATGCCGGGAATACCCGATCGTTCGCCCACAACTCGAAAAGGTTATCGTACAGCGGACTGTCCGGGTCGCCAACCTGTCCCGGGGTGTTCATGCCCAGGGTGTTGTCCCAGTCCCGGGTGTCCACAAAGATGCGGAACGAGGCGCCGCTGGTCTGGTTGTCGCCGCCGCCGGTATTGCCCAGGGTGAAACCATTGCCGCCCCTGGGAAGCGGGCCCACATTGAGCCGCTGGCGCATCTCCTCATTCACCGCGGGAGCCAGGGGGTGGCGGATAAGGGCGTGCTTGTAGTCTTCCTGGCCGTAGACCCAGCCTTCCATGTCATTACCGAGCCGGTTGCCGAGAGTTTCCACCGCCGCCGCCAGGGCATCGAGCAGGAAGGCGTCGCGCCCGGCGATGGGGTCCTCGCCGAAATCGCCATCCGGGGCGAGCAGCATGTCGATCATGGTTTTCATGCCGATGCCGAGCAGGGGCCGGGCCGGCTGCGGCACCTTGAGTCGTTCGATGTCATTGAGCAGTTGCCGCTCGAAAGCCACATAGATTCCCGCCTCAACGGAATCCGAATCGAGTGTGAAATCCCAGTCGAGCAGGCGCCGGCGGGCCTGTTCCACCCGCTCGTCTGTGGCGCGCAAGGTCCGCAGCATGGGCACCAGGGCGCGGGCGGGTATCGACAGATAGTCATGCTGCAATTCGATCATGTCCATCATGTTGAACTTGCGGCCCGAGGCCAGCACTTCCGAGCCCCTTGCCCAGCGGTAGGGGTCGGTCCAGGTGTAGGCGATGGCGTCGAGATAGGGATAGTCCGGCGGCGTATAGTTGCTGTTGGAAGTTTCGATATAGCCCCGGGCCGGGTTGTACTCGTGCGGCTTGGCCTTGATGGGCAGATAGCCGTCCCACTCGAAGCGGCCATCGCCGGGCACGGGCACCAGGCCGCTGAAGCCGCGCCGGATGGGGGCGATGCCCACCGCCTGCCAGCCGATATTGCCGTCGCGGTCGGCCCAGATCATGTTCTCGCCGGGAATATTGCTGTAATGGGACGCTTCCCGGAATTCTTCCCAGTTGCGGGACTGGTTCATGCGCAGGGAGGCGAGATAGGGCGCGCCGCCGAACTCCATCCAGGCCGGACGCACGGCGTAGGCGAGATTGCGCTCGCGGTCCTCGAAGATGACCGGGCCGTGGCGGGTGTACTTCAACTCGACGGTGACCGGGTCGCCGCCCTTGACCGGGATGCTTTCGCGAATCACGGTCATGGTTTCCCAGCGGTCCTGAAAGCGGTACTGGTCCGGATTGTCGGGATGGGTCTGGTACACCAGCAGGTCTTCGCCATCGGTGTTGAATACCGTCAGCCCCCAGGCGCCGTACTCATTGTGGCCGATGGATATGCCGGGAATCTCGGGCTCGCCGCCGCCGATGACATTCCAGCCGGGGCCCACCAGATGCGCCCAGTAGCGCAGCGATGGCACAGACTGGGCGCGATGGGGATCGTTGATCATCATCGGCCAGCCGTCCTGGGTCAGTTCGCCACTGACCACCCAGTTATTGCTGCCGATATCGTCGATGGAGCGCTGGTTCAATTCGCGCTCTTCCTCCCGCAGTATCGCGGCGAGTTGCCGGAAGGCATCGTCGCCGGCCCGGTGTTCGGCGAGCACGATGTCGTCGGGCTCGAAACGGATCGCGCCGCGGTAGGCGTTGTACAGGCCGAGGATGTCGTTTTCGAGCAGGGAATCGCAGTCGATCATGGGGTCCAGGGACAGGTCCGGCTCGCGGGGGTGGAAGTATTGCAACTCCTTGACCGCCTCCTCGCCGATGAGGCAAACCGCCCGGCCGATTCGCAGTTCCTGGCCGATATTGCCGAGCAGGCCCTGGTGGCGCGAAATCACCACTTCCGGGGTCCAGTGCTTTGGCTGGATTCCGAGCAGATGGAAGGGGAGCGGCAGCTCGTCCGGGTCCTGCAGGGCCTCGTCGATGTAGGCGTTCACGCCGTGGACGAAGGAGGTGATGATGTCCACTCCCCGGGGATGATAGTAGCTCATCTCGGAATCCATCTGGCCGCGGAACCTGAACAGCCGTGTGCCGTGGTCCCGGGAGATTGCCCGGGGGCCCAGGATTTCCGCGGTGGTTCCGGTGGCCTGGGCGCGCCAGATCTCGAACTGGAACAGCCGGTCCCGGGCCGCGTTGTAGCCCTGGGCGAAGAACAGGTCGTGTTCGGTTTCGGCGTAGATATGGGATATGCCCCATTGGTCCTTGAGAATCTCCACGGGCTGGTCGATACCCTCCACGGTCAGGGTCTCCTGGGCGTGGGATAGCGCGGCGCCGAGCAATAGCGGCGCAAGCCAAAACAACCGAATCGTCATGTTCGCTTTCTCCGGTTCGCCTCTCCAGATTCCGGGCGCATGGCGAGCAGGGCTTCCAGCGCCTCCTCCGCCCGCTCCGCGGGAACCAGCACATGGTCGTGAAAATAGGCGGCAATCACATTGGCGCTGATGCCAAGCCCGGCGAGCCGGCCCGCCACCGCCGCGGTCAAGCCCACCGCCTCAAGCGAGGAATGCACGCCGAGGCTGATGCAGCGCATCACCGCGCCGCGATCAAAACCGAGTCGCTGGGCCTCGGAACGCTCCAGAACCACGCTGAGGCCCTCTTTTTCCTGAAAAGTCGCCAGCGCCGACAGCTCCGGCGCAAGCTTTCGCCCCGGCAAGGTGCAGAATACATAGTCTTCCGGGAGCAATACCGGCGCAAGGTCCGCGAGCAATTCGCCGAGTTCGGTCTCGCCGCCGGACATCAGGAGCCCGCCGCCATCGGAACCATCAGCCCGGCGGATTTTCGGGCATCTGCCGATTGTTGATCGCATCAGCGTTTTGCCAGGCGGCCCGGGCCCGGCAGCGTTCCGCATACCGTTCAAAGACCGGACGTTTTTCCATGGTGCCGAACTGCATTCCCCAAAGCACCTGCGAGCCGAGATACACATCCGCCGCGGTGAATTGCCCACCGCAGATCCAGGGACCATCCGCCAATGCGGCCTCGACCGCGTTCAGCGTATCGTCAAGACAGCCAAAACCAAGCATGGGCCTGTTTTTTTCGGTGACTTCCCAGTCCATGGATTTGCTTGTGGTCGCCTGTTCCACCGGGCCGGCGGCAAAAAACATCCAGCGATAGAAATTGGCCAGGGCTGCGGGTTGCGAGGGAATCAGCCCCTTTTCCGGGAACACCGCGGCCAGATAGGTGACGATGGCCGCGCATTCGGTGATCGTTGCGCCGTCATGAACCAGCGCCGGCACCTTGCCCATGGGATTGATGCCCAGGTATTCAACGGATTTCATGGCTTCGCCGTATTCGACCCAATGGGTCGTATAGGGTTCGCCGAGTTCTTCGAGCATCCAGTGGGCGATTCGTCCCCGGGACATGGCATTGGTGTAGAAGTCGATCATGCGTTTCGTCTCAGTCGGAAAGTGGAAAAAGGCTGCAGGTCATCGATGGCATCGAGTCCCATTTCCGGCAGCCAGGTGAATTGCCGCACCTCGATATGGTCCGGATCCACATCGACGATCGTGAATCCGTTCTGCTCCAGGGGCTTGACGCGCTCTTCCACTTCCAAGTCCACCGGAACTGCGGGTTCGATCCCGCGGGACCTGCTCGGCCAGCCGGTGCCGGTGCTGATGGGGCCGGCGAGGACGGTGTGTACGGGACGGTCGAGGTTCACGCCGCCGCTGCGGTGGATCATCCCCGAGCCGATGGCGTGCAGGTCGCCGGAAATCATCAGCGCTATACGCTCATCCTGGTTGGCAATCGAGGAAAGTATCCGCTGGTGCTGTGAGAACCAGCCGCTTTGCCAGTAGGGTTTCGGGTTTTCGAGCCCGAGTGCGCCGTCGGGCTGGAGAAAATCCGGATACCACTCGCCCCATTTGCCGGCGGTCCAGCCCATGGGGGTTGAGGGGATATGAATCAGATGCCGGGCGGCGGCCTCGTCGGCGGTGCGCCGCGCCAGCCAGCGCTCGGCCTGCTGTTCGACGAAAACGCTGGTGGGCCCGGCCACGGAAAGGAAGCGGCGGCAGTCATAGAGCAGCAATTCCAGCAGATTGCCCCAGCGGTACGAGCCGTAGGACTCACTATAGCCATCGCTGCGCGCGCCGGCGAGATGGGAGGGGCGATTGGCTTCGGGCAGATATTCGGGGAAATACAGCGACTGCTGGGCGCGGCCGAGCCGGGCGGTGAAATTGCGCGGCGGGAAGGTGAAAACCTCGTCGGTGCCTTCGTCGTTTTCGAAATAATCGTGGTCGTCCTGGGTGAGAATCAATGGCACCGAACGGAAATCCGTGGCATAGAGCGCGCCAAGCTGCTCATCGAGACAGCCGGTGAGGGTGGTTTCGTTGGCAGAACCGAATACCGGCAGGTCTTCATCAAAGTTGCCGTACTTGCCCCAGATGAATTCCCGCGATCTTTGGGCCGCCTCGCTATTCCAGCGCCGGGCGACAGTCTGATCCCAGTACACCTGGTCGCCGATGCCCACGGCAAGGTCGGGACTGAATTGCAGGCCGCGCCTCAGCATGCGGCGGCGCGTACTCACCGGCAAATAGCGCCAGACGCCGTTTTCGGCGACGGCGTCATCGGGACCGCCGGCGCAGGTGTAGACCAGCATGCGGAAACGGCCGGCATCCGCATCCGGCGCCGGCGCCGTGCGCAGGGGCCAGGATTCGGCCAGCGCCGTGCCGCCTTCGCGCAATTGCAGCTCGTATTCCCGGGCGCTTTCCAGGCCGTCGGCGCTGAATGACCAGAATCGCCCGAGGGTATCGCCGGGCCGACCGGGGATTTCCCGGGAACCGATGCGAAGCACGGGATTGCGCCGGGAGCCGGCAAAGGAAACCTTGAGCAGAATCCTGTCGTGGCTCGCCAGGGGAATGAGATGGCCGATTTCGCCGCCGCCCCAGTTTTCCGCGGCGATAAGCCTGCCGCCCGCGAACGCGGACAAGGCGGAAGCGGATACGGCGCCGCTGTATTTCAGGAATTTCCTGCGTTGCATGGCTCGCCTTGCCTCCGCAGGGTCGGGTAGCTTGCGGTCCATCCTAACATAGCATTCTGCCGGAGCTTCCCGTCAGGCTTGCCGGTAGCGGTAACTGTAGCCATTGATGGCGGGAACGCCGCCAAGATGGACATAGAGGATTCTGGCGCCGAGCAGGAAAAAGCCCTGCTTGACCAGATCGATCATGCCCTGCATGGATTTTCCTTCGTAAACCGGGTCGGTGATCATGCCCTCGGTGCGGGCCGCAAGCCGCATGGCCGCATCGGTTTCGGCGCTGGGCACGCCATAGGCCGGGTAGGCGTAATCGGGATTGATTCGAATGTCGTGATCGGAGATTTTTTCCTCGAGCCCGATGAGCTTCGCCGTCTTGCGGGCGATTCGGGCCACCTGCTTGCGGGTCTTCTCGAAAGTTCCCGAAGCATCGATGCCGATGACCTGTCCGGCGCGACCGTCGGGCTTGAAACCCACAATCATGCCGGCCTGGGTTGAGCCGGTGACCACGCAGACGACGATGTAATCGAAGCGGAATCCGAGTTCGGCCTCCTGGGCGCGCACTTCCTCGGCGAATCCCACATAGCCCAGGCCGCCAAGGCGGTGTTCCGAAGCCCCGGCGGGAATGCCGTAGGGCACGCCGCCGGCTTTGCGAACCTCCTTCACGGCTTCCCGCCAGGAACCGCGGATGCCGATGTCGAAGCCGTCATCCACGATGCGTGAATCCGCCCCCATGAGCCGGGACAGCAGGATATTGCCCACCCGGTCGTAGACCGCGTCCTCCACGGGAACCCAGCTTTCCTGGACCAGGCGGCATTTCAGGCCGAGCCTGGCGGCGGTGGCCGCAACCAGGCGGGTGTGATTGGACTGCACGCCGCCGATGGTCACCAGGGTGTCGGCGCCGCTGGCGAGAATATCGGGCACGAGATATTCGAGCTTGCGCAGCTTGTTGCCGCCAAGGGCCAGGCCGGAATTGCAATCCTCGCGTTTGGCCCAGATTTCCACCCTGCCGCCCAGGGCCTCGGACAGCCGCGGCAAGGCTTCGATGGGGGTGGGGCCGAATGTCAGGGGATAGCGTTCAAAGTTGCTCAATAACGACATGTCGCGGGAATTCCAGTCAACTCACCCAAGCCGGGAACCATTGGGCACTTCGCGTTCGGGACTTGCCAGCACCACAGCGCCGTCGGGGCGGTAGAAGCCCGTCACCAGGCATTCCGACATGATCGGCCCGATCTGCCTGGGCGGAAAATTGGTTACCGCGACGACCTGCCGGCCAACGAGTTCTTCCCGGGCATACAGGTCGGTAATCTGCGCGCTCGACTTGAGCACACCCACTTCCGGGCCAAAGTCCACCCGCAGGATGTACGCCGGCTTGCGCGCCTCGGGGAATTCATCGGCTGAAACTACCGTGCCGATGCGAATCTCGACCTTTTCAAAGTCGGCCCAGCCTATGGTTTGGGTCCGGTCTTTTGCCACGGCGGTTTGCCTGCCCCCTGCGTCAAATCACTTATCAATCCAGGGGAACGAATTTCCGCACCCAGCCGTCGCCCTTGGTGAGGGCGTACAATTCTCCCCGGGAGTCGATCCCGAGACGCAGGTCGGCGCGCAGGCCCCGGGCATAGGTATTGGCGTGGCCGAAGGCTTCATTGATGTTTCCCGGCTCGCCATGGATATGAACCACCAATTCCCGGATCTGCGCCGGCCGGTCCGGCGTCAGACCTTCGGTTTCGATATAAAACACCCTGCCCCGCACCAGGTCGGCGAAAACATACTTGCCGCGCAGCTCCGGGATGGCGGCGCCGCGGTAGACATAGCCGCTGCTGATGGCGGCGCCTTCGTCATGATCGTACTGGGCCACGGGATACACAAATTCCTGCTCGTCCGCGGGCCGGGGATAGACCGGATTGGGCCGCACCCCGCCGATGCCGAATGCGGTGGCGAAAGTGCCCTCCCGCAGCCGCCAGCCGTAATTGGCCCCGGGTATGCCGATATTGACTTCCTCGATCTGGGTCTGGCCGATGTCGTTGATGTACATGGTTCCATCGGAATCGAAGGAAAAATGCTGGGCGTGGCGCAGGCCCCAGGCCCAGATCTCCGGGGCGAATCCCGCCATTCCCACGAAGGGGTTGTCCGGGGGAACGCCATATCGTTCCCCGCCGAGAGGGTCGATGCGAATGATCGACGACAGGACTTCGCCGGCGGACTGGCCGTTTTCATTGGGATCATTGGCGCCGCCGCCATCGCCGAGGGTGGCGTAGAGCATGCCGTAATCGCTGTCGCCGGGCCGGGCGGCGGGATTGAATTCCAGATTGCCGATATTGTGGTTCTGGGCGAACTGGCCGATGCGGAAGACCTCCCGGGATTCACCGCGGAAGACGCTGGCCGAAGGGTCATCCATGGTCCATTCGCGGATGACGCTTTCGTGGCTGCCGGAGTTTTCCTCGAAGTAATCGGCGACGCCGCTGGCGGAAGTCGCGCTGTAGGCGGTGTAGAACTTGCCATGGCCGGGACTGCCGGCGCGGGCGAAATCCGGGTGAAAGGCGACGCCGAGCAGCCCGGTTTCATTGGGAAATACCGAATCGTTGAAATCCACATCCTGCTCGCGCAGATTCAGCAGCAGCCCGGCATCGCCGCCCTCCTCGCTGACGAGATACAGCGCTCCGCGCAAATCGTGGATGGCCAGGCGGCGGGAATCATCGGGTAGCGGTTTGAGGTACTGGATGCGGGCATGGGCGTCTGTGGTGAGCAGCACCGACGAAGCATCCGGCAAGCGCGGCAGGCGCACGAAATCCCGCAGGCCCACGGCGATATCGCCTGCTTCGATGCGTTCGGGAATCGGGTCCGCCAGTGGCTCCGGCGGCGCCTGCTGGGCAAAGACCGGCAGGCAAAGCCAGACGGCGATGCCGCAAATTCGGCGGGAAAATCGGAACAGTCTCATTGGCCTTACCAGGATGACAAAAATTCCCGGCTACCATAGCCGAATATGCACAGCGAAGCCAAATTCGTTGTCATGTTTAAGAGGAGGCTGTGCTCTTTGGGTCTGGATTCACAATCGCCAGGATGGACAGGACGCCAACCCCGCATTGGCAGGGGTGAGAACATCAGGCATGGTGTAAAGTTTGGGGGGCTTGCCGGCCAGCCAGCGGGCGGCGTGGAGGGCGCCGTTAGCGAAGGTGGCGCGGTTGCCGGCCTTGTGGCTGATCTCGAGTCGCTCGCCCGGGCCGGCGAAGATTACGGTATGTTCGCCAACGATGTCGCCGCCGCGAACGGTGGCGAAGCCGATGGTGTTTCGGTCACGCTCTTCGCCGATTCCCCGGCGGTCGTAAATGGCGCATTCATCGAGCTTCTGGCCGCGGGTTTCGGCTACCGCCCGCCCCATGGCGAGCGCGGTGCCCGATGGGGCGTCCTTCTTGTGGCGGTGGTGGGCTTCAATGATTTCCACATCAAAACCTTCGCCGAGGGCGGCGCCGGCCTGTCTGAGCAATTGCAGGATCAGGTTGACACCGAGGCTCATGTTGGGGGCATGCAATACCGGGGCGGCTCGCGCGCAGGCGGCGAGCAAGTCGTGATGTTCCGGGCCGAGACCGGTGGTTCCCAGCACGAGGGCCTTGCGGTGCGCGCGGCAAAATTCGGCATGTCCGGCCAGCGCTGCGGGACTGGTGAAATCGATCAGCACGTCGAAATCCCCGGCGCATCCGGCGAGTGAGTCCACGGTTCTGATGCCTGCCTTGCGGCCGCTGGCAAGCAGCCCCGCGTCAAGCCCGAGAGAGGGGTCTCCGGCTTTCACCGTGGCGGCGCCGAGGCCTAAATCCGGCTCGGCGGCCATGACCGCTTCAATGAGGCTTTTGCCCATGCGGCCCGCCGCGCCGGCAACGGCGATTCTCAACATCTGTAAAGTGTGCTGTCCCATAATTTCGCCGGCTATGCTACCCCCCCTGTCCGGCGCGTATCAATACGTATCTTCAAAGGCGTCACGGAATATCTCACCAGATTTGTACCCCAGGCAGGCCAATTCTCCTTCCATGCCGCGTACAGGAAAATCAATCACTCAAGCTAGTAGCCTGGCATCCGGAGCGCGCCCCGGCACGCTCGCGCGTGCCGGAACGCCGGCTCGAACTCTTCCAGGCGCCGCGCGGGGAAGGCTGCTCCGAAGCCACCGCCCTGGAAGCCGTCGGCTGGTCGCGCGCCACGCTCCACCGCTGGCGCAAGCGATACCGGGCCGACTTCGAGCAGGCCTGCGAGGACCTGAAAATCCCCTTGTTCGCGCCGCCGAAACGGCCCCAACCCGACGGCTGCGTCGAACGCGCCAACGACACCACCCGCGTCGAGTTCTGGAACCGGTACGACGGCGATTTCACCGTCGAAGCCGCCAATCGCGCCCTCGACGACTATCGACGCTTCCATCATCAGGTCCGACCGCACCAGGCCCTCGACTTCATGACCCCCGACGAGTATCTTCGAAAAAACAAGGACAGCCCCTCCCAGTCTCACATGTGCTGAACCCGCACAATAGGTTGATTTTTGTGGAAGCAGGCGGCAAAATCGGCGCATACAAGCGGACCCTTGTTTCGTGGGCTCCATTGTCATAACCTCAAAACAACCAGAATTTCGGCCATTCGACCTCACAGCAGGGCCGAGAGCGTTGTCTGTATGCCACAAGAAAACAACCAGAACCTGGACTGGGACAATTTGCTGCCTGGGCTGTATGACGAAATTTTCGGGCTTGCCTTCAAGATGTGCGACTCCAGGCCACAGGCGGAAGACCTGGCCCAGGAGACTTTCCTGCGCGCCTGGCGTTTCCAGCATACCTTGCGCGATACCGGTGCCGTGAAGCAATGGCTGTGCCGGATCCTGCGCAATGAGAACAGCCGCAGGTTCCGACGGGTCCGCTTCGAGACATATGATCACGAATTGCCCATCCATCCCGGCGACCGGAGCTATGAACCGGATCGGCGGACAGAGTCCCATCTGTTGCAAAGAGCGATTGCAGAGCTTGGCGACAACTATCGCAAACCATTGATGCTGCATGTATTCGGCGGCTTGACCGGCAAGGAAATCGCCTCCAGGCTGAATCTGAACGATAGCGCGGTCACCACCCGATTGTTCCGGGCCCGGGCGGAACTCAACCGGAAATTCGGAACGCCGCCGTGAAGTTCGCTCCGGGGCGGCTGCTACGCCGGACGCGGGCGTGGCTGCCCGCACTTTGCCTGGTTTGCCGCCGGACGGTGCATCGGGAGTACAGCCTGTGCCGGCAATGTGAAGCCGACTTGCCCTGGCTCGGCGAGGCCTGCCCACGCTGCGGGGAACAAGTCGATGGCGCGGTGGCAGGCCCCTGTCCGCGCTGCAAGCTGGAACCGCCGGATTTCGACACCTGTTTCGCCCCCTTTGCCTACCGCTCCCCGGTGGACAAGCTGATTCTCAGCTACAAGTTCAGCGGCGATTTTGCCGGCGGCTATGCCCTGTCGCGGATTCTGTCCCGGATCATGATCAGGCGCTGGAGCAACGGTCGACGACCTGACCTGCTGCTGCCAGTGCCGCTGCACGCGGCGAGGTTGCGGCGGCGGGGCTTCAATCAGGCTCTGGAAATCGCCAGGACGATTGCCGCGGTCGGCGAAATCCCGCTGGAAGCCAGGGCCCTGCGCAAATCGAGGCCAACGCCGCCGCAAACGGAAATGTCCGGCGCAGAGCAGCGCAGCGCAAATCTCCGGGGGGCTTTCGAGCTAGCGGATGCGGCAGCGCTCCGCGGCGTCCGGCATGTGGCGCTCGTTGACGATGTGGTTACCACCATGAGCACGGCAAACGAACTCAGCCACCTGCTCAGGAAAGCCGGAATCGCCGAAGTGGAAGTCTGCTGTCTGGCCCGTGCCGTGCTGTGAAAAGCCGCGGCACATGGAAGATCATGAAAAACTCCAGGGAGGAAATTTTTCAGTTAGAACTGATACTTGATGCGGCCGTAAGCCACGCGTCCGTTCTGGTCGAGAATGCGGGTGGCGGAATTGAGGATTTGCATGGTCTTGCGATCAAACAGGTTCTGGATACCGAAGGAAATCACCGCCCGGTCATCGGATCCGGCCGCCATGCGATAGCCATATTCAAGGTCCACCGTGGTGATGTTGTCCACCAGATCATTGATCTCTTCCATACCGAGTTCGGACAGGTCGCGGGAAGAGTCAAAATAGCGCGTGATTGCGCTGGCGGTGTGGTTGCCGAACTCCCAGCTCAGTTTCAGGTTGCTGCGCAGTTTGGGGCTGGTGAGATTCTGCACCGGCAGATTGCTGCTGGCCACATCGAGCAGGCTTTCGGCTAGCAGTCCTTCAGTATTGTAGAAATCTTGCAGATAGCTGGCCCGGGTACTGAGGGTGAACAGGCCGAAGCGGTTGGTGTTCCAGGCGTAGGCGGCGCCCACATCGAAACCGCTGCTGCGCAGGTTGGGCTCGGACAGGGAATTTTGCAGCGGCGTCACGTCGAACTGGCTTTGCCAGACATTGGCGTCGAGTTTGAGCCCGTCGATGGGAGTGGTTTGCAGGCCAAAGCTGTAGTTGAGCGCGTCTTCCACCAGGCCATTACGCAAATCGCCGGGCTCGGCGGTGCGGGCGATCTTGATCAGGGAGCCAGCCTCAACGGCTGTTCCGGCCGGAGCAATGCTGAAACTGACCAGGGCGCGCTCGGAATCCGTCGCTGCCCCGGCAACCGGGGCAGCGGCATTTTCCTGCGCCTGGGCGGGCCAAACTGGCAATAGCGCACAAACCGCCATTGCCCGCAGCATTACCCTGGCCGACCCTTGATTCAGTTCTTGCTTCACTTTTTCTCGCTTCGCTTATGCCTCACCCAAGACATCGCTTGCGCGGTCCTCGCCCACTTCCTTATCTGGCCACAAGCGGAAACAGTTTGCAAGCGCTTGTGCGGGTTCAGGCCGCGCATGTCCAATTCCCGGATCAGGCGGCGGGCGCTTCCAGGCCGCTCAGGAGCGCGCGGCCTTCCGGGGCGTCGTGGGCGTTGCCGGGAGAGAGCGTGAACGCGACCGCCGTTCGAGCATCCGCGGCAACCATATGAATCCCGGTGTTCCATCCCCCCCGGGACTTGCCGATGGATTGCGGGCCGTTTTTTTAGCGCTCCCGCGCCGTCCGGATGCGCCTTGACGCTGGTGCTGTCGAGGTCGAACGCCTCGACCTTGACGCGCACGATCCGTTCCCTCCGCAGTTGTTCGAACACGCGTTCGAGCAGGTTTGGGGCGGAGACCGCGGCTGGAAGAATCGGCCCGGATTGCGTTTTCTGAACATGACCATGGGCTTGTTGCTCATCGCCAGTTCGTCGTTCTGATTGAACGCCTTGACCCGGGGGGGCGTGGACGAGAGCGGATTTGCGGCCGTTACTTCCTGCGGCGCAGCCTCCTGGAGAGCGATACCGGACGATTTATAGGGGATTGCATGCGCCGCGCTTTCCAGGGCATCGGTAAATAAAAAAGGGAATGCCATGAAGACATTCCCTTTCCAAGAACTGCTTTCAAGTTTTATGGGTTATTCATCGCCGGTTACAAGCCGGCCTGTGTTTCAAGGCAGCGGATGGCGTCGCGGACTTCGACCCAGCGATTCCAGCCGC
>JAJDSZ010000116.1 GCA_022827425.1 Pseudomonadales bacterium
GCGGCGAAATGCGCTCAGGGTTCCGCCCACTGCCTGAGCAGGTTGTGGTAGACGCCGGCCAGATCGACGAGCGCAGCCTGTTCAGGGGATTCCGTGGCGATTTTCTGTATTGCCCTGTCCAGTTCGTACAGGATCGATCGCTGGCGGTCGCCTCGGACCATGCTCTGAATCCAGAAAAACGCGGCCAGACGACGGCCCGAGGTAACCGGTCTTACCGCGTGCACGCTGGAGCCGGGGTACAAGACCATGTCTCCAGCCTGCAACTTCACTTCGACCGGGCCATAGGTATCTTCCAGGACCAGTTCTCCTCCTTCGTAGCTGTTCGGTTTGGAGAGAAACAGCGTCGCGGAAATGTCAGTGCGAACCCGATGCGGCGTGCCGAATACCGGCCGGATCGCGCCGTCCACATGGCGTCCGTAGCTGTTGTCTTCCTCGTAACAATTGAACAACGGGGGCATGATTCTTGCGGGCAAGGCCGCGGCGGTGAATTGCTCGTTGCCGTCGAGATTCCGTACTATCTGCTCACCGAGTTCCCGCGCGAGCGGGTGATCGTCCGGAAGCTGGCGATTGCGCTTTACCGCCTGCGACAGGTAGCCGGCGCTGCCACGTCCGTCGGACCAGTCCGCCTGCTCGAGAGCGCCGCGGAATTTTTCCACTGTTGCCGGATCGAGAACCTGTTGGAGTTGAATCAGCATCGGGTTTGCGGAATGCCTGCTTCGGTCAGTAGTCGAGATTGATCGCGAAAACCGCGGTCAGTCCCTGACCCGGTATGACATGCCAGGGATGGAGTTGGTCGAAATACACTTCATCGGTGAGATTCGTCAGGTTCAGCTTGAATCGGAGATTATCGGAATACGCGTATTCCGCCATCGCGTCAAAGGCCCAGTAATCGTCCACCCACTTGCTGTTGCCGACCACCCGCTCATCGACGTAGCGGGCGCCGGCGCCCAGATCGAAGCGGATGCTGGCGATCCAGTTCATCCAGATCGAGAAGGTATCGGGGGCGACATTATCGATTCTGCCGGTTGCCCCGGTCAGCCTGTTCAGTTGTTCGTCATTCAGCCGGGTGTAACCGGCCATCAATTCCAGACTTTCGCTGATATTTCCAGTGAGATTGAAGGAAAAACCCTTGATTCGCTGTTCGCCCGCCAGCGTATTGAATCCGGGATTGAGAGGATCGGGCACACGGGCATTGGTCTTGTCGATTTGGAAAAGAGCGGCGTCGGCCGCCATCCGCCCGTCGAGCAGACTCCATTTCAGGCCCAATTCGAGGCTTTCGTTTTCTTCGGGCTCCAGGCTCACATTGCTCGTGGTCAACCCCCGGCCGCTGCTGATGAAGGAAACCGACTCCGCCGAAGGATTGAACGAGGTGCCCCAGCCCAGATACACCGTGCCCGCCGCGGCCGGCTTGTAGATCAGCGCCGCGCGATAGCTGGTTTCGACATCCCTGGCGGGAAAACCGGCATTGCCGGTTTGGGCGCCATTCACATCGAATCGCCGTTCGGAATAATCGGTTTCAAACCGATCCCAACGGATACCCGCGCTGAGACTCCATCGCTCATTGAACTGAAGGGTATCCAGCGCATAAATGGCCAGCGTGTCGCTCGTTGTTTCCGCCTGCAGCCTGCGGGCGGTCGGCCCGCCGAAGAATCCGCCGGGATTGCCCAGGCGCGTCGTTGGGACCGGCAGGCCGTAATCGAAGAACGGTGTTTGCGACGCGAAGCCGAAAGCGGGGTTGGAGGTCTCGCCGGACATTTCCACGCCGGCGACAAGAGAATGGTTCATGGCGCCGGTGCTGAAGTCCGCCTGCAGGTTGAGTTGTCCCTGCAACATCTCTTCCTCGCTTTCTCCGCTGAAAATCATCCGGTGCACGATGACGCTGTCCGGATCGTCATCGAGCGATACGAAGGCGTCCACCTGGGGCTCGGTAATTCTGCTCTTTCTTTCGTAACCGGCATAACGCACCTGCGCGTTGAGAGAGACGGCGGAATTGATCCGGCGCTCGAGAATCGCCGAGGCCACGTCCGCCCGCGTGTCCAGAAAGTCCGATGCAAACCCGTAGAAGTTCTCCCTGTCCACCATCGGGGGTTGGCCCTCGATCCAGGGAAATCCATAATCGGGAATGCTCTCGCTGTCCAGATGCAAGTAGCTGAGCGTTAGACTCGTGGCGTTGCCAAGCTCAAGACTGAGACTCGGCGCAAGTCCGAACCGCCGAGATTCGGTGACATCCCTGCCCGGCGCGTCTGCCTGATGGACGAGAACATTGACGCGAAAAGCCGAATTTTCTCCCATGTTCAATGGTTGATTCAGATCCGCGGTAATCCGGCGAATACCGGCATTGCCCATGTTGACGTGCAAGCTTCGCAGTTCGTCCGATTGCGGTTGCTTGCTGCTCTGATTGATCACGCCCCCGGTCGAGCCACGGCCGAAAACAACCGAAGAAGGCCCCAGCAGCACCTGTACCGCTTCCAGGTTGAATGGATCCCGCGCATAGTTGCCCGTGTCGCGCATGCCGTCGAGAAACATGTCGTTGCGCGATGAAAATCCACGTACGGACGGATTGTTGCCCTGCCAACTGAATTCGCCGGCCCCGAGCGTGATGCCCGGAACGTTGCGCAAGGCCTCGTCCAGGCTCATGACGTTGCGGTCCTGCATCATCCGGGATGAAAGCGTGGTGACGGATTGGGGGGTGTCGAGCAAGGATTCCGTGAGCTTGCCGATACTGTTTTCGTCTTCCATATAGCTGTTGCGGCGCTGGACACCCTCCACCACGATTTCCTCGACCTGCGCCTCCTGGCCAAAAGCCATGCCGGCGAGCATGGCGCCGGCGCCGGTCCCGATCAACTTGCTGGAGATGAGCTTGCGAATCCACATGGCTGAAACATAGCAATAAACGAATTCCGTTTCCTGAACTTGCGGGATGCCGAATTCACGCGACACCCATGGCAGATCCGCGATTGGGCTATAATGCGCAGCTTCCTGGGTGGCATCACCGAGACAATCATGGGCGAGCCAGCGCGCAGAGCCAGCGTTCAGCGAAATACGAAGGAAACGCGGATTTCGGTTTCACTCGATCTCGACGGCGGCGGCCGGTTCGAGGCCGAGACCGGGCTGCCTTTTCTGGAACACATGCTCGACCAGATTGCCCGGCACGGCATGATTGATCTTGCCATCAAGGCCGAAGGCGATCTGGAAATCGACGCCCATCACACCGTCGAGGATCTCGGCATCACCCTCGGCCAGGCGCTGCACAAGGCGCTCGACAAGACCGGCATCCGCCGTTACGGCCACGCCCATGTGCCGCTCGACGAGGCGCTTTCCCGGGTGGTGATCGACTTTTCCGGACGGCCGGGGCTTGAGTACCACGCCGATTTCGCGCGCGCCGTCGTCGGCGGATTCGATATCGACCTGTTTCGCGAGTTTTTCCAGGGTTTCGTCAATCACGCCTTGGTCACCTTGCATATCGACAATATCCGCGGCCGCAACGCCCACCACCAGATCGAAACGATCTTCAAGGCATTCGGCCGCGCCCTGCGCATGGCGGTGGAGTTCGATCCACGCTCGGCGGGAGTGATTCCCTCAACCAAGGGCAGCCTGTAAATCGCCTTGCGCCGCCGCTTCACGCCAAGGAGCCCTGCCCGCATCCGTCCGGCATCAAGAGCAATTCCCATGAGCACGCTTGCGGTCATTGATTACGGAATGGGCAATCTGCACTCCGTCGCCAAGGCTGTGGAGCATGTGGGCCGCGAGCTTTCCCTTGAACTCGACGTGGCGGTTACCGCGGATGCGCAGACCATCGCCCAGGCGGACCGGGTGATTTTCCCCGGTGTCGGCGCGATTCGCGACTGCATGGCGGAAATCAACCGGCTCAATGTGGGGGAAATGGTGGCCGAAGCCATGCAGAGCCGCCCGGTGCTTGCCATCTGCGTGGGTATGCAGGCGCTGATGGCGTATTCCGAGGAAAACGGGGGTGTCGATTGCCTTGGCCTGATTCCGGGGCAGGTAAGGTACTTTGGCGAAGAACTGCGCGATGCGGCGGGCGCCCGGCTCAAGGTTCCCCACATGGGCTGGAATGAAGTGCGCCAGACCCGCGCGCATCCCCTGTGGGAAGGCGTTCCCGATAACAGCCGCTTCTATTTTGTACACAGCTACTATGCGCAGACTGACCGGAACGGTCTCGTCGCCGGCACATCCCGCTACGGCAAGGAAATGGCCGCCGCCATTGCCGACCGCAATATCTTCGCCACCCAGTTCCATCCGGAAAAAAGCCAGAAGGCAGGATTGCGCCTGCTCGGCAACTTCCTGCTGTGGTCCGGTGAAGCCTGAGGAAGCAGAATGCTGGTCATTCCCGCAATAGACCTCAAGGACGGCAAATGCGTGCGTCTGCGCCAGGGCCGCTTCGACGAGACCACGGTGTTTTCCCAAGACCCGGTGGCCATGGCGGGACGGTGGCGGGATCAGGGCGCCAGACGCCTGCATGTGGTGGATCTCGACGGCGCGGTGGCGGGCGCGCCGGTGAATGCGGGCATCGTCGAGGCCATCGTGAAAAAGTACCCGGACCTGCCGCTGCAAATCGGCGGCGGGATTCGAAACATGCGAACCGCTGAATCCTGTATTGCGGCCGGCGTCCGCTTCGTCATCATCGGCACCGCCGCGGTGCGCGAGCCGGAATTCGCGGCCGACGCCTGCCGGCGTTTTCCCGGCCAGGTCATTATCGGCATCGACGCCAAAGACGGCATGGTGGCCACCGGTGGCTGGCTGGAAGTGAGCGGGACCAGCGCGGTTTCCCTGGCCGCCCGCTTTGCCACCGGCGGCGCCAGCGCGATCGTGTACACCGACATCGCCCGGGATGGCATGATGCGGGGAGTCAATGTGGAAGCCACTGCGGCGCTGGCGGCAGGCTCGCGGATTCCCGTGATCGCGTCCGGCGGCGTAACCGATCTTGGCGACATCACGCGCCTGAAGCGGGCGGCCATGACCTGCGGCGGCGCAGGCATCATGGGGGTGATCGCGGGCCGGGCGCTGTATGAAGGCGCTCTCGACCTCGCCGAGGCCCAGCGGGAAGCGGACTGAGGCCATGGGGCTCGCCAGACGCATCATCCCCTGTCTCGACTGCGACAACGGCCGCGTGGTCAAGGGTGTGCGTTTCGTCGACATCCGCGATGCCGGCGACCCGGTGGAAGTCTCGAAACGCTACTGTGACGAAGGCGCGGATGAAGTCACTTTCCTCGATATCACCGCCAGCCATGAGGGCAGGGCAACAACCGTGGAGACCGTGGGCGAAATCGCCTCCCAGGTATTCATACCGCTTACCGTCGGCGGCGGCATCCGCACTCTCGACGACATCCGCATGATGCTCAACGCCGGCGCCGACAAGGTGGCGATCAATACCGCCGCGGTATTCGATCCGACCTTCGTGCGCGCCGCCGCCGAGCGTTTCGGCTCACAGTGCATCGTCGTTGCGGTGGACGCCAAACAGGCCGCGGGCGAGCCCGAGCCCAAATGGGAAATCTTCACCCACGGCGGCCGCAAGCCTACTGGCATCGACGCGGTGGAATGGTGCCAGCGCATGGTGGATTACGGCGCCGGCGAAATCCTGCTAACCAGCATGGACCGGGACGGCACCAGGGAAGGTTTCGACAACCGGCTCAATCGCGCGGTCAGCAGCTCGGTGCGGGCACCGGTCATCGCGTCAGGCGGAGTGGGCGTTCTGGAACATCTCGCCGCGGGCGTTCTGCAGGGCGGCGTCGACGCGGTGCTCGCCGCAAGCATTTTCCACTTCCGCCAGTTCACCATCAGGCAGGCCAAGGAACACATGGCCGGCCGCGGCATTGAAGTGCGGCTGTAGCAACTTGGCTCAGCCGGTGTTCAGCGCGGCCGCAGGGTATTGAGTCCCTTCAGCAAATTGAGCGCTTCATTGAGCTGGAAGTCGGTGCTGATGACTTCGGCGGCGGAAACCAGCGTGGCGGCGTTCTGCCCCGCGCCGGCTTCATTACCGATGCTGCCGGGCAGGTCGGCTTCGGCGAACTGGGCCACATTGCGCGGGCGGCGGGTAATGAAGGCTTCTTCCACCACGATGTCGGGCTCGATGCCCTGGGCCTGTATCGAGCGGCCCTCGGGGGTGTAATAGAGCGATGTCGTCAATTTGATCGCCCGTTGTCCATCGAGCGGCAATACCGATTGCACCGAACCCTTGCCAAAGCTGCGGGTTCCCATCACCACGGCGCGGCCATGGTCCTGCAGGGCGCCTGCGACGATCTCCGCGGCGGACGCCGAGCCGCCGTTGATCAGCACCACGAGCGGCAACTCCGGCGCCACCGTGGCTGTCTCGGCGAAATACTCGGTTGCCGACTCCCGCATCCTGCCCCGGGTATACACCACCCTGCCAGAGTCGATGAAAGTGTCAACGACTTCCACCGAGGCCCGCAGGACACCGCCGGGGTTGTTGCGCAGGTCGAGCACCATGCCCTTGAGGTTGCCCCCTTCGCCGATCAGGCTGGTGACTTCATCCTGAAAATCGCGCCCGGTATTGAGCTGGAAAACCGGAATGCGCACATAGGCGTAGCCCGGCTCGAGCATCCGGCTGCGAACGCTGTTGACGGCGATGACTTCCCGGATGATTTCCAGATCGAAAGGCTCCAGCCCGTCCCGGGAAACCGTGATGGTCACATCGGTTCCGGGCTCGCCGCGCATGAGGCTGGCGGCGTCTTCGGGCAGCATGTCGCGCACCGGCTGATTGTCGATGGCGACGATCAGGTCGCCGGCGCGGACGCCGGCGCGCTGGGCGGGAGTGTCGTCGATGGGAGCGATGATCAGGATATAGCCGTCCCGCTGGCCCACTTCCACCCCGAGGCCGCCGAATCCGCCGGTGGTGGTCTCCTGCAACACGTCGAATTCGCGTCCTTCGACAAAACCGGAATGCGGGTCGAGATTGGACAGCATGCCGCGGATCGCATTCTCCAGCAGGGTGCGGTCGTCGACCTCCTCCACGTAGGACATGCGAATGCGGTCCAGCGCCTCGGTGAACAGGCGCACGTCATCGAGCGGCAGAGGCAGCGCGTCGTCCTGGGCCTGCGCCACGCCCGCAAGGGCAGGCAGCAGGCAGGAAACAAGGCCTTTATGGAATGGTCCCATTCGATTTTTTGTCATCTGATGTCGGCCCCAAAGCGGAATAGCCCGCGCCAAAGCCAATACTTCCAGTTTCTCCACCGCTTGGCAATTGGGTCTGGGGGTCCGCGGCGCAGGCTACCGGTCTACAGAAGAATCCGCAATTCCATGGCAATTCCCATACTCAGTTACTGATTGCGAATGCGAACTCTGCGCGAACGTGCGGATTCCGGGAGAGATTCTGCGACTACGCTCCGCTGCGCGCGGAATGACGGGACGCAGACGCTCAAAATCCGACGCTGAAGCCTACTTCAAAGGTAGTGTCGCTGGTGTCGAAGAGGCCGATGTTGCTGTCCTGCTGCTGGCGGTAGAGGTTGATCAGCACTTCGACGGGGGTGCCGTTGATGGCGGTGCCGCGGCGGTATTGCAGCAAGGCGTAGCTGCGGTTGAGCCAGCGTGGGGCGCCGCCGTCGAGCAGGGGGCTGTAGCTTTCCCGGTCTTCCAGCCGGGTATGGTTTAGCACGGCGCGGAACAGGCCCCGGGGTAGCGGGTACTGCCAGTTGGCCGCGAACTGCCAGCCACGGCGGTCGCCGCCGGGGCGGTCGGATTTTATCGCCTGGCTGTCGAGCAGCGCCGCCTCGAAACTGAGATTGCCGAAACTGCGCTCTTCATTCCCAAGCGGGCAGGCGAAGCCGCCGCCAAGGCGGGAGTCGAAGGCGTTGAGCCAGCTCTGGTCGTGGAACAACTGGTATTGCGTGGCGGCATCGAAGAAAGGGCGGCAGGTGAGCACCGGGGAGATGCTGTAGCGCACTCTGGCGTCGGCTGACGTGAACAGCGCCGAGCCGCCAAAAGCGAGGCTGCGGACGCCGGAATCGACTTGCCAGCTCCCGGTCCGGCGCGGTCGGGCGAAGTTGTAGCGGCCATCGAATTGCAGCAGGTCGGTGTTGCGGTCATTACTGACGCGGCCCCGAACCTCGCCGCTGAAGTTGTGCTGACGGTCGGGTCCGAGCAGGCGGTGCCGCGCGGCGAAGCCGATGTTCGTGTACGGCCCGCTCAAGGTCTTGAATTCTTCGCCGAGCGCCAGCAGGATGTTCTCTCCGGCGATGGTCAGGGTGACCTGGCCCGGATCCGGCGCGCCATTGAGATTGCTGTCGTAACCAAGCAGGAAGTCGCCCCGGAAAGTTGTATCCCGGGTAACCCCGCGCCATTGCCGCTGGCGGCTTTCCAGAGCGGGGCGCAGGTTCGCCGGCAGGTCGGCCCTGGCCAGGGTCTGCTCGTTGAGTTCGATGGCGGCGAACAACTGCCCCTGCTGATACAGGGCTTCGGCGTAGTCGATCTGGGCCGCGCCATTGTCCGGGTCGAGCAGGAGCGCGCGCTCAAGGGCCTCGGCGGCTTCCGGCAGCAATCCGCCATTGAGCCAGGCGGCGCCGATCAGGGCGAAGTACTCGGCGGATGCAAGGCAAAGCGGCAGGAAAGCATCGAGTTCGCCGGCGGCCCGCAGCCATTCGACTTGTGAGCGGGAATCCTGCCCGGCAATCCAGCGGCTCAGGTCCGGGCAATCCTGGGCGGCGGATGGCAGGGGCAGGCAAAACGCCAGGGTAAGCGCCAGCGCCGCCTGGAAACGAATCATCATGGATTTCCATGCAACATGGGATGTCCAGACACAAAATGGAGAATGCGCAGGAAGACGTATGCTGAATCCCGAACCTGGATAGAACGGATTATCTTGAATCCAGGGCAAACGGGCAAATTGGAACGAATGTCAGACAGGTCTCAGGAACGGCCGCCGTGGATCAGCTTCAGGCCGCGGTCCCCGGTTCGCCTGCCGGTGCTGGGCATGGCGAACAATTGCCGGGGGTTGCGCAGGCCATCGAGCAGGAAGTGGCCCTGGGATTCGAGTTTTTCATCCTTGAGTTTTCTCGCCGCAACACCGCCAACGAGAACCGGATGGGCGAGGTCCGCGGTCAGCTCCTGTATGCGCAGGACAATGGTTACCGTGTCCCCCAGCAGAACATGGCCGCGGCGGTGGGCCGGGCCCACCGAGCCGATCAGCACCGAGCCCTGTTCGACGCCGATGCCGAAAGCCAGGGGTTCCAGGCCCTGGGGTGAATCTTCCGGCAGCATGTCGGCGATTTCGATGGCCTGCATCTTGCGCGCCGCCTGCAGGGCATTGCGGGCGGCGATGGCGTCCTGGCTGTCCCAGACCGCGATCAGGCCGTCTCCCTTGAACTCATGCACCCGTCCGCCGGATTCCTCAATGATGCCGGTGGCCCGGGTGAAGAAATAGTGGAGAACCGCCGCGGATTCTTCGGGAGGGCGCGATTCGCCAAAGGCCGAGAAATTGCGCAGGTCGGCGCAGAGCAGGGTCATTTCGGTGCGGCGGGCGTTGATGCTTGAACTCGGCAGGCTGTAGGCTATTTCCCGGGCGATTTCATTGGGCAGATAGCTGTTGAGATTGCCGAAGACGCGACCGCGCTCGGCGCGCACCCGGCTGTACTCAAGCAGCAGCAGCATGCCCGCCGCCAACGGGCTGTACAGCGCCGGGAACAGCCAGCCAAGCCAGACGCCCTGGCCCTGCAGCAACTGGATATGCAGGGTCAGCATGACGATGGGCAGCAATACACCGGCGGCCGGCAGGCCGATTGCGGACCAGCGGCTGCGGCCGGCGGCAAGCAGATACAGCGCAAAAGCTGCGGCAAGGCCCAACAGACCGAGCAGCAGGCCGGCGGAAGCCGGCGTATAGGGAATCTCGCCGTCGAGCAGGCTGCCAAGGATGCGGGCCTGGAGTTCCACTCCGGGGGCCACGCCGGCGTAGGGCGTGGGCACCACATCGCCCATACTGAAAGCGGTGCCGCCAATCAGCACCCAGACATTTTCGAACCAGGCCGGGTCGAAATTGCCGTTGAGAATGTCCACCGCGGGAACCGCGCGGAAAGCCGACGGGTCCCGGGCGTAGGAAATCCGCAGATTGCCTTCGCTGTCCACGGGGATTTCCAGATCGGGATAGGCCACCAGCCGCAGATACCGGGACGGACCGAACAGGCCGCCGCCATCCACCATGGTGGCCGACCAGTTGTCCGCCTGCACCGCGGTCAGCCAGCCGGAAAGCGCCAGCGCCGGATAGCCTTCGCCATCGACGCAGATCGCCGCCGGCGTCCTGCCCACCGAGCCATCGCCGGAAATGACCGGCGTGATATGTCCCTTGGGAATACCGGCAAAAGCGCCATTGGCAGCGAGATAACGTCCGGTCCGGGGCAGCCCGGCGGCGCATTGCAGGCCGGCAAGTGGATGGGTGATCACGCCGGTCTGCACGGGCTGCTCGGATTGCAGCACCGGCACCTGGGCGAGCACGGCGCCGCGGCTGGCGGCAAGCGCCGCGCTGAGCGCCCCGTCGCCGGGGCGCGGTTCGGAATAGACGATATCGTGGAGTTGCAGTTGCGCGCCGGCTTCATCAATGGCCGTCACCAGCCGCGCCATGGTTTCCCGGGGCCAGGGCCAGGGGCCCACTTCGGCGAGGCTGGTTTCGTCGATGGTGACCAGGGTAATGCGCTGTTCCTCGCGGGCGTCGGCGAACATCGTCCAGCCCAGCGCGCCGAGACGCTCTTCCAGGGTCAGCATGGCGGGGCGCAAGGCGGCGAACAAGCCGAGCGCCAGCAGTGCCGCCAGCGCCAGCATGGCCAGCCGTGACCAGGCCGGCGGCAGGCGCAGCAGCGCCGCTACGGGATTCCAGTTTCGCACCGCGTTCATCATCAACGGCTATCCCACAGGGTCAGACCGGAGATTTCCCCTTCATCGAGTTGCTGCTCGAAGAAGTACCCGGCCTCCTTGCCGTCGAGAGTGACCGCGCCGCTCATGCGCCGGCTGCTGTCCCTCATGCGGAAGAATCCGCCGTCATACACGCGGCCTTCGGCGCTGAACAGCACCTCGCCGGTGGAATCGTGATTGAGCGTCAGGCCGGTGCTGAACAGGTTGCGGTCGAAATTGATGGCAAGATTGCCGTCGCTGACCTGCATGGCGACGGTCTTGCCCTGTTTCCTGTAGAAGGCCTGGGCGGCGGCAAGGTCGAATTCGACTTCACCAAGGCCTTCGTTGACATCGCGGCTTTCCAGGTCGGGCCGGAACAGTGCGTATTCGAGATTGCCCACGCTGACTTCGCGGCCTTCCCGGGCGACTTCATAGGCATAGGTGATGCGTTCCAGGGCGCCCTGGCCATCGCCCCAGCGTCCCCAGGCCATCTGCCGTTGCCGGTTTTCCTCCTCACCGAAGGGAACTTCCGGGGTGAAATCCGGCTCGGGCACGGGTTCGGGAGTCGTATCGTTGCCGGTGGACGTGGCAGAGCTCAGATTGGCAATGCCCGTGTTGACACGATCATTGGCGGTGCCTTCCAGGTAGACCTCGGTGGCCGCGGTGATTTCCTCTTCGCTTTCCGCGGCGGAATCCACCGCGTCGTCGACATCGCCGCGGAGGGCGTCCGGATCGGTTTCATGCACCGCCGGCAATACCCGGGGCGCCTGGGAGCCAAGGTCGAAGCCGAGCATCTGTTCCGTGGTGCCGCTGAGTTCCACCGCGTTGGCGGCGCAGGGGCCAAAGGCTTCCACGGTGCATTCTTCGGAATAGGGGGCGAGAACGATGGCGCCTTCGTTGACCAGCGCGCGCACCGAATCCCGGGTTGCGCTGACGACGAAATCGGTGCCGCGAACGCCGATCGCGGCGATGGGCGTATTTAGGCGGAAGCGCTGCCGGGCGGAACTTGCCGCGTCGCCGGAAATCGAGCGGGTGACGCCTTCTTCAAGGCTGAACTTGACCGTGGACCGGCCGGGGTTGCCGCGGTTGTACTCGTAGCGCACGATTTCCAGGCGGCTGTCGGGCCGCACGCTGACCAGGGCATTGTCGATGAAGCGGATATGCACATGGCCATTGGGTTCGGTCCGGACGAAATCGCCCGCGTCCACCGGCATGCCCATTTCGATGCGCCGGCGTTCGCCTCCGGGAGCGTCGAGCCAGGCGCCGCCAAGCACCATGCTCACCTTGCCGGCGGCCGGCTGCGGCCCGCCATTGCCGGCAGCCAGCGCCGGGTCGAGCGCCAGCGCCTGCCACTGCCCGCCGAAAAACAGAAGCAGGAGGGTAAAAGTTTTGCTGCGGATGCCGACTTTCATGAGTTCAGTCTTCAATCATCAAACGCTATGGCTTCGTCTTCGAACTGGCCTGAAACTGCCGCGATCTTCGTCGTTCCTGGCCAGCATGAGGCGCCCTGGGGCTCTCGTGACTCATGAATCTAGCGCGAGTGTCGATAAATTGACGTGACCAGAGTCACAAGCAATTGCGATACTCGGAACCTGCGCTGTTCACCGACCCCAATACTCTGGTGGGAATCAACGGACCCATTGTATGCAGGTTACTCCCGAATTGCTAAGCAGGTTCACCCTGCTGAAGCCGTTGCCGCGCCAGGTGCTTGAGGGGCTCGCTCCCCACGCCAGCCTAGTGCGCCATGCGCGCCGGGAAGTGGTGGTGCGGGCCGGGGTCCGGGAAGATCGGGTCTGCTTTCTTTTCGAGGGCCGCCTGCAAGGCGTGGGGCATACCATCGATGGCCGCGAAGTAGGGCTCTATTTCGTCGAACCTGGCGACTTCTGCGGCGAACTTGCGCTGTTCGACGATAGCCCACAGCCCGAGTTCGTCATTGCCACCGCCGCCGCCACCGTGGTCTTTCTCGCCCGCAATCCATTGCGCGAGGTGATGCTCAACAGCAGCTCGGTGAGCAATATCGTCGGCCGCAAGCTCGCCGAGCGGGTCCGGCAGATGACCGAACAGCGCACCCTGCTCGGCCTGAGCAATATCGACCAGCGGGTCTGCGGCCAGTTGTATCTGCTGATCAAGGGCGAACAGCGGCAGGTGGAAAGCGGCGAAATCGTCAATCCGCCCACCCACCAGGAAATCGCCATCATGCTCAATATCAGCCGGGAACGGGTCACCCGGGCGTTTCAGGCGCTGCAATCCCGCCGCATCGTCCGCCGCGACGGGCCGGGACGGCTGGTGATCATCGACCTCAATTCCCTGCGCCGCTTCGCCAGGGGAGAGGAGGAACTGTGACGCCGGGCACATGCACACGGCAGGGAATTGTGGTCAAATCAAAGGCTGCCGATAGTTGCGGTCTGGCTGGTCAACAGTTGAATTGTGCGATTCCGCCCACATCTAACCCGACTTCCGGGCGCTGACCGACTTCCGGGAGCTCGCGCCACCCCAGGGCGCCAGAGAGCCACACGCCGATGAATCGCAACAAATCCAACAGCAAGTTTCCGGAATTGGCGGAAGCGCTGCGCGACATCCGCCACTACTTCGGCTTCGCCGCGCTGTTCAGCGCCGCGGTCAACTTGCTGATGCTCACCCCCATCATCTACATGCTGCAGGTCTACGACCGGGTGGTGGCGAGCGGCAGCGTGCCGACCCTGGGCATGCTGACCCTGCTGATGGTCTGCCTGCTGCTTTCCATGGGCGGCTTTGAATGGGTGCGCTCCATGGTGATGATCGGCGCGAGCAACCGCCTCGAACAGCGGCTGCGGCAGCGGGTGGCGGAAGCGACTTTCAACCGGGCGCTGCTGTCGGGCGGCATGACCACCAGCGCCCAGCCCATGAACGACCTGTCCCAGTTGCGCCAGTTTCTCACCGGCAGCAGCCTGTTCGCTTTTTTCGACGCGCCCTGGGTGCCCATCTATATCTTCGTGATGTACCTGTTCCACCCTTATTTCGCCCTCGTGGGCGTTATCGCCATCATCATCATGCTGCTGCTCGCCCTGGCGAATGAAAAGACCACCAGCCCCAAGCTGCAGGACGCCAATTCGCTCAACAGCGCGGTCAACAACCAGTTGACCGGCACCTTGCGCAACGCCGAAGTCATTGCCGCCATGGGCATGAGCAGGGAAGTCCGGGCGCGGCAGGAAGACGGCTCGGAGCAGGTCATGGAGTTGCAAAGCGCCGCCAGCCGCCAGGCGGGAGCCTTTACCAGCATTTCCAAGTCGCTGCGAATCATCATGCAATCGCTTACCCTCGGCCTTGGCGCCCTGCTCGCGCTGCAACAGCAAATCTCGCCGGGAATGATGATTGCCGGCTCGCTGCTGCTCGGCCGCGCGCTGGCGCCCATCGACCTGCTGGTCAACACCTGGCGTGGATTCAGCGTGGCCCGGGCGCAATACCGCCGGCTCGGCGAGCTGCTGGAGCAACTGCCGCCCCGCAAGCAGCCCATGTCTTTGCCCGCGCCCACCGGGCGGCTGTCGGTGGAGGGGCTTTTCGTGCTGCCGCCGGCGTCCCAGACTTTTGTCGTGCGCAATGCGAATTTCGAGCTGGAGCCCGGCGAAGCGCTCGGCATTGTGGGCCCGAGCGCCTCCGGCAAGTCGAGCCTGGCCCGGGCGATTCTCGGCGTGTGGCCTTCGGCCAGGGGCGCGGTGCGGCTCGACGGCGCCGAAATCTTCACCTGGGACCGGGAAGAACTCGGCCCGCATCTGGGCTATCTGCCCCAGGACATCGAGCTCTTCGACGGCAGCATCGCCGACAATATCTGCCGCTTCGGCGAGCAGGATTCGGACGCCATCGTCGACGCCGCCCAACTTGCCGGTGTCCACGAGCTTATCCTGACCCTGCCCAATGGCTACAACACCCTGATCGGCGGCGCCGGCGGCGTGCTTTCCGGCGGCCAGCGGCAGCGCATCGGCCTGGCCCGGGCGGTGTACCGCAATCCCCGCCTCATCGTGCTGGATGAGCCCAACTCCAATCTCGACGACCAGGGCGAACGCGAACTCGTGGAAGCCATCGACCGGATCAAGCGGCGGGGCTGCACGGTAATCGTCATCAGCCACCGCACCATGGTGCTGCAAAGCATGGACAAGATGCTGGTGCTCAAGGACGGAGCCACGGTCAGCTACGGCCCGCGCACCCAGGTGCTGGCGAGCCTGATGAAACCGGCGGCCAAGCTGCCGCAATCCGCGGCGAGCTGACGCCGAAGCGAACGGCGAGGTAAATCACAAATGAATACCGTGGAACTGTTGCCGGCCCAGCGCCCGAAGGCAAGCTCAAGCATCCGGACGCCGGTTCGCGTGGGCCTGACGATCTTCGCCCTGGTGTTCGGCGTGTTCGGAAGCTGGGCCGCGCTGGCGCCCATCGACGGCGCCGCCTTTGCCCCCGGCGTGGTCACCGTGGAATCCCAGAACAAGAGCGTGCAGCATCTGGAAGGGGGCATCATCGCGGAAATCCTGGTCGGCAACGGCGACCTCGTGGAAGCGGGCCAGACCCTGATCCGGCTTGACCGCACCCAGCCCCAGGCCCAACTCGATGTCGCCCGGGCCCAGCGCACCGCCAATATCGTCCGGGAAGCGCGCCTCAATGCCCAGCGCGACGGCGCCGCCAGAATCTCCTGGCCTGCCGAACTCGATGGCAGCGACCCGGCGACCCGGGAGGAGATGTCCGCCCAGACCGAAATCTTCGAAACCCGCAAGGCCGCCCAGGAAGGCAATATCGAAGTGCTTGAGCAGCGCATCGGCCAGCTTGAAAACCGCGTGGTGGGGATGCAGGCCATGCGCGAAAGCCGGCTGCTGCTCGCCGAATCCTATGAGCAGGAACTCGCGGATACCCGCACCCTGCTCGACCAGGGTTTCTCCGACCGCATCCGCTACCGGGAACTCGAGCGCAACTTCGCCACTTTTAGCGGCGAGGCGGCTGAGCTCGCGGCGAATATCGCTTCCACCGAAATGCAGATCGGCGAAACCCGCCTGCAGATCATCCAGGTGGAAAAAGACTTCCAGAACGAAGTCGCCGCGGAACACGCGGAAACCCGCACCAACCTCAATGACCTGGAAGAACGCATCATCGCCCTGGAAGACGTGGTGGCCCGCACCGAAATCCGGGCCCCCGACGGCGGCTTCGTCACCGGCATGCAGATCCATACCGTGGACGGCGTCATCAGCCCCGGCATGGTCATTGTCGACATCGTCCCCGAAGACGACGAGCTGATCATCGAAGCCCAGGTTTCCCCCATCGACATCGATCGGGTCGCCCTGAATCAGGACGCAACCATCCGCTTCTCCACCTTTGGCAGTTCGGTGCCCACCATATTCGGCCAGGTGAGCAATCTGTCCGCCGACAGCTTTCAGGACCAGAACACCGGCATGTCCTACTACGCTGCCGAAATCATGGTCACCCCGGAGGGCATGGAAGACCTCGGCGACCTCGTGCTCATGCCCGGCATGCCGGCGGAAGTGTTCATCACCACCGGCGCGCGCACTTTCCTGCAATACCTGTTCAAGCCTTTTTCCAACGCCATGGCGCGCAGCTTCCGGGAAGACTGATTCCTATGCAGACACCTACCATGTTCCGAACCCTGTGCGCCCGCCTGCTGTTCGCCGCGTTCCTGGCCGCACCGGCGGTTGCCGCGGCCCAGGCTGCCGAAAACAGCGTACCCGCCCTTGGCGAAACGCTTGAGGACTTTTTCGAGGCCGCCATCGACTACAGCCCGCGGCTGCGAATCGCCGGGGAGAATCTCAATGTGGTGGCGGCCCGCAAGCGCATGGCGCTGGGCAATCTGCTGCCCCAGCTCAATGCCGCCAGCAGTTTCACCGAAAACCGCCGCACCAGTCTCGATCCTTTCTTCCAGGTGGACCGGCTGCGTACATTCGACGGTGAACGGAATTACGTGCGCCTGTCCCAGTCGCTGTTCAACTGGCAGGCTTTCTCCACCCGCAAGCAGGCCGGACTCACCGAAGACCAGGCCGAAGCCGAGTACTATTATGAGCTCGCCTTCCTGCTCACCGATGTGGCCGAGCGCTACTTCAACGTTCTCCAGGCCCGGGACGCGCTAGATTCCATTGCCGCGGAACTCGAAGCGGTATCGAACCAGCTAGCCCAGGTCCAGAGCATGTTCGACCTGCAACTCGCCCAGATCACCGACCTGTACCAGGCCCAGGCCAACCTGGCCAGCGTCGAGGCCCAGCAATTGCAATTGGAAAGCGATCTCGCCCTCGCCCACGAAGCCCTGCGGGCAATCTCCGGGCTGGAACCCGGGCGGCTCTACACCCTGCGCGAAGAAGTCGAAGTGCCCGACCTCGAAGGCGATGTGGAGTTCTGGGTCGAAACCGCCCTGATGAACAATCAGCAGATCCGCGCGCGGCAATTTGCCGAGCGGGTCGCCAATGAACGCATTTCCGAGCGCATGGGCGCCTATCTGCCCCAGGTTTCGCTGATCGCGCTGCGGCAGAACACCAACGTGGGTTTCGACAACGCCCCCATCGACCAGTCCGACATCACCTATCTTGGCCTGGACGTCACGATTCCGATATATTCCGGTGGCACGCGAACGGCCCAGGTGCGCGAGGCACGCAGCCAGCACCGCATCGCCGAACACGACCTGCGCCGGGTTGAACTCGAAGCCCGGGAAATCGTGCGTTCCGCCTATCTGCAGTCGGTGTCCGGCGATACCCTGATCGAAGCGGCGCAAAGCCTGGTGGAATCCACCGAACTTTCCGCCGAAGCGATGCAGCAGGGCCTGGAACTCGGCACGGTCACCACGGTGGACGTTTTCATCGCCCTGCGGGACCAGTTCCGCGCCCAGCGCGATTTGCAGCGGGCGCGCTACGACCAGATCAAGGCGATGCTCGTGCTGCAGCGCGAAGCGGGGACCCTGGAAGCGGAAGACCTGCTGGAAGTCGGGGAATGGCTAGAACAGCCGCAAACCCAGCCCTGACCGAAGCCCCGGACGGAACTGCGCATCGTGCTGACCCTGCAACGCATCACTTCCGAATATGTGGCCACCGAGGACCGCTTCCGCCTGAGCGGAACCACCAACCAGGGCGGCGCGGTCCGCTATTGGGTTACCCAGCGGCTGCTGCTGCGCCTGCTCAATTTCCTGCTGGACTGGCTGGCAACCCATAGGGAAGAACTCGAAAGGCAGGCCGCCAAGGAGATGCTGGGGCCCATGGTGACTCGCCCCACACCGGCCCAGGCGCCGTCCCAAGCCCAGGGCGCCGGGTATAATCCAGGCGTCGCGGCAGGGGAAGCTTTGGGCGAAAGCGGTTCCGAGTCCGGACAGCCGGAGGGCGGCGAGCGGTCCACGGACACTGAGTTGCTGTTCGAAGCCGACATCCGTATCGCCGCCACCCGCATCACCCTGGTCTTCAAGCCGCGCAACAGCGAACACGCCCAGCTTTCACTGCAACTCGACGAAGCCTGGCAATGGGTTGCGATTCTTCACACCTTGTGGAAGCGGGCCGAATGGAATCTGGCGGTGTGGCCGGACTGGATCGAACAGGTCAAGGCCCCGCACCCGGAAAAAGCCTGGGGCTCGCTACACTGAAGTCCAAGCCTTTCTCCGTCATTCAGCGGCAGAATCGAAATAGCCGTCCATAATCCGCCGCAGCACTTCGGAAAGCGGCAGGCGCAACTCCTCCTCGCTGTAGCGGTACAGACCTTCGACGTAAATCACATCCCCAGGCAGCGAAAAAGAGCGGCTGCGGTTCAGCGAAGCAACATAATCCGGATAGCTGTTCTGGCTGTTCTGGCTGATGTAAACCGCCATCGCCTCGCGCTTGCGTTCCATCCGGGCAGTGATATCGATCAGCAGGTTGACGGGGTTGAGCGCGGTGATCTCGTAGGAAATCGCCGCCGGGATTGCCCCCCCGGCCCCCAATGATTGCAGGGCGGACCAGGCCAGCATGCCGGTGGCGCGATGGTCCGGGTGGACTTCCAGCGGGCCGGGGAAAAACACCGCGGCAGGCTGCGACTCTCGAATCGCCGCCGCAAACCGCGTCCGGCGCTCCCCATCGACCCGCAGGCCCCGGTCCGGCTCGCTCCAGAAATGCAGCCCATCCAGGCCCAGCAGTTCACCCGCCCGCTTCACCTCCTCCCGGCGACGCATAACGAGGCCTTCCGCATCCCCGCCCAAAGCGCCGTCGGTAACGACGATCACATGGGTCTCGATCCCCTCATCGGCAGCCTTGAGCAGGCAACCTCCAAGTCCGAAAGTCTCGTCATCCCCATGCGGCGCAAACACCAGCCAGGGCCCCGCCGGCAAAGGCGAAGTCGCATAGGGAATCAGCTTGTGCTCAGGGCAGGGCAGCATCGATTACAAGGAGCCGGAGCAGTTCCAGCCAGGATGGTAGCAGTTTAACCGGCAGTTTGAGCGTTTGCGCCGCCCCGCGGCGCGATGACCGTATTCCAGTACCGTCAAGCGTGAAACGAAGCCATTGACCTTGCAAGACGAATTGCGGGACAGTTTCCGCTCGAACCGGCAGATGCTGTTCGTTTCCGGGCCGCGGCAGGTGGGCAAGACCACCCTGGCGCGGCAACTGGCCGAGGATTTCCGTGGCGGAAGCAATTCGACCAGGCGCACCGCGAGGCGATCCTGGCCGGGCCCGACCGGGTCGCCGCGCTGACCGGGCTGCAACGCCTGCGGGAAGAAAAACCGCTCTGCGCCTTCGACGAACTGCACAAGTACCGGCATTGGCGGGACTTCCTCAAGGGCTTGTTCGATTCCTGGGAAAACCGCGCCCATGTGCTGGTGATCGGCAGCGCGCGGCTCGACGTTTTCAAGCGCGCCGGCGACAGCCTCATGGGCCGCTATTTCCCCTATACCCTGCATCCGCTTTCGGTCGCCGAGGTCGTGCGGCCGGAGCGCGGCGATTCACTGGCGCGCCCGCCGCGGCGAATGGACGAAGAGGCGTGGCGATCGTTTTGGCGCTTCGTACGAAGACGCGGATTGCTTCACCCACCGCGGCCCGATAATCGTTCCCGCCGTAACCTTCCTGTCGCAACTGGCGTAACCGGCGCCTTCCCGTTTGTTTTTGTATCCACATCGGATACACTGGGCGGCGAGGTTGCAGCGGATTCTCCAGAGAACCATGAAAGTCGAAACCGAGATCAAGAAATGGGGAAACAGTCTGGCATTGCGCGTGACGGGCGTGATGGCGGAGATGCCGGGATTCAAGGAGGGCGCCAGGGTGGTGGTTGACGTGAGTACGGACGGCTTCATGGTGAAGCCTGTCGCGAACGCCGGCAAAAAGATCGAGCTACCGTACAGCGAACGGTAATTGCTGGAAGATCTCACCCCCGCGAAGGCGCATGCGGAAGCGCTGGCGACGCCGACGGCTTCCAGGTCTTTGGTCGCGATCTTGAGTTCGCCGCTGAGCTTGCTTCCGCCCTCCAGTTTCAGGCGGATGCCGAGATTGACGTTACGGACCATTGTTGCCCCCCCCTCTTCGAAAAGTGTCACCATGGGCGAATGAAAAGGGCGCGACGAGAAGAGTGGATTGCCTGTCTGGCGGCGCTGCCGTTCGTCGCCTGGATGGTTTGGGGGCTGAGTTCCGACCCGATGGAGTCGGCGGCGCTGGTCGCCCTGGGGGGCATTCTCGTCTTGGCTGCGACCGTCTGGGTTTTCGGCGCGATCCGATTTCTGGCGGCTCTCATTCTGCGCGTCCTCTGACGACCGCCGGCCTCAGCGCCGGGCCGCCTCCTCCAGCACCGCCGCCTCGGCGATCCGCAGCTTGTCGAAATTTTTCCGCCACCCGACTCGCGCTCCCTTCGCCGCCGCGCGGCACCCCGCGTAATCCAGCCCGACGATATGGCCCGACGGCCCGCGGCGCCATTGGGACTGCGACGCCAGCAGCAGCCGCACCGCGTCCCAGTTTTCCGGAATCACCGGATAAGGGCCGCCCGAATGCTCGTCCGCGTCCGGCGGCGAGATCCCGAAGGCCGCGGCGTCTTCGGCCGCGGACCCTCGCCCGGCGATCAGTAGCCGGGCAGCCCCCTGAAGTTTTTTACCGGCGCGAAGCGATCCTGGTATCCCCGGATCACGCCGAGCGTGAAATAGGGCAGTTCCGTGGCCGCGGCGACGTTCTCGGCGTCGCAGGGCAGCGGCTCGCCGGCGGCGTCGCACACGTGCTCCCATCCGCCGATGAGCTCGACCAGCAGGGCGGCGTCGCCCTCCCGCGCGAGCTCGGCGAATCGCCTCGCCGGCAGGATCCGGAAATGCACCGTGATCTCGCGCTCCTCCGACCCCTCGCCCACCGGCGCCTCGATGACGCATCGCGTCGGAAATGTCTCGCCTTCGCGCGGCAACCTGAACATCGTCCCCTCCTACATCCTACAAGCTCGTGATCTTGAATTCGTCGTTGCCGGCCGTGCCGCTCGGCAACGGCTGGTAGTTCATGTGGACGGTCCAGACCCCCTCGCTCTCGCCGTGGGTCGGGGAGTTCAGCACGACCTTGGGCATGTCGATCTGGACTTTTTCGCCGCCGGTCTTGCCGTGCACGATCTGCAGCGCGTCCGTGTCTCCGTCCCGCGCCTTCTTCACCAGGTTGCCGCCGCTGATGGCGGGGGCGAGCACGGTGGCCTGACCGCTAGGCTGCCGATCGAGAATGAGCACCTCCGGGTCGCCGGCCAGAGGCTCGCGATACCCCACCTCGTTGCCCTGGTCCAGGGACAGGGCGGACAGCGCCAGACCGGTCTCACCGGCAAAAGAAAAGGTCGCCGTGTTGGCCTTGTTGACCACCAGCGGGTCCTTCCACGCGGCGTAGTTCGGCGCGACCGCCGCGGGCTCGGCCGGGTCGGCGTAGAAGCCGGTAAAGGTGAACTGCAGGGTCGGCACCCCGCCCGCGGCTAGGTTCAGCGAAAACGTGCCGCGGCAGCCCGCCAGCGTCTGCCGGACCCCGGCGATGCCGACCGCGACCGTCGCCGTCTTTTCGCCGGTGCTGACCGGCGTGTACGCCACGCTCGCGCCGGCCGACGTCGTCTCGGCCATCCCGCAGGCCTGCAGCAGCTTGCCCCAGGGCGGGGCGGTGCCGGCGGTGCCGGATCCGGCCAGCTCGACCGTCAGCTGGACCGTCGCGTGGGCGCGGGCGGGCAACTGCTGGTGGCTCCCGAAAAACGGCCGCACCGCTTCCCTGGTCACCGCGTCCGCGACGAGCGGCGTCAGCGACACATCGGAGCACAGGATCGCGGCGGCGGCCACCAGAGCCTCCGCGGTTCCCGCCGTGCCCTCGATCTTGGCCAGCGCGAGCCGGTTACGATATCTCTTCATTTTCGCCTCCCTCTTCGCCTTCCGCCGGCGTCAGCGCGCCGGTCTCCGGATCCCGCAGGAATGAGCCGCCGCGCGTCGGCCAGGGCAGGTCGTCCTGGGCCGGCGGCTCCGGCGGTTCGGTCGTCTCGTCGATTTTGCGTTTAGCCATTGGTGGCCTCCTCGTATCGCGTGACCTCGGACCACTCGTTGCGCTCCCAGGTGCTCTCGCTCTGATATGCCGGCGACGCGGCGAAATGTTGCGTGAGCGTGATCTTCCAGACCGCTTTGGCGGCGGTTGGGCCGGGGCTGGCCGTCGACCAGTCGCCGCCCGGGTAGTCCCAGTCGCCGTAACACGGCCTCCCCGGCGCGGGCGGGGCCGGCTTGTTCTTCGAGCGGGCGTAGTAATCGCGCTGGCGGGCGCTGGACTCCGGGGGGCCGCCGTCGACGCGAACCTCGACCTCGTATTCGTCCTGCCACCAGAGGGTGGTCTCCCGCATGCTCAGCAGTCGGCCGGAGAGCAGGGCGTCGCCCGTCACGTCGTGGTCGTCCGGCGCGGCGCGCTCGGCGAGGTCGTCGCGGGATACGCGGTCGAAAAGATCGCCGTGGCCCGCGTAGGAGGGGAAGGGCACGGGCCTTGCCCGCGATCACCTGCTTCTCCTCGGACACGGCCGGGAAGACCTGGCTGCGGCGCGCATCGAGCGCGAAAGCCGGCTCGACGCGCGGGTAGCCCTCGAGCGTGTAGCAATAGCCGAAGCTCGGCATGGGCATCGCCGGGGAGCCGAGCTCGGTGAACGCCAGCACCGCGTTGTTGCCCCACGCTTCGACGAAGGCGCCGGCGGCGCCGTAGCCGGCCTCGCCGACGACGAAATGCTCCACGTCGAAGTACTCCGCGAGCTCCTCCTTCGTGACCGGGCTCGCCTGGCGCGCCCGCGCCGTGTGCTTCAGACGCTCGATGACGTCCGGGTTGTTGCGCAGCGCGCGGTACACCTTGCCGCCCACGACCATGGTGTTGGGGATCCGCAGCGTGGCGTCCTTGATTTTCTGCTTCGCGTCCTCCACCGCCTTCGCCGGCTTGGAAGACCCATGGCTCCATTGATCGTTGCCGCTCAGCGCCGCGGTGTGGGCGCCGCTGTAGTTCGCGGCGGCGGTGGCCAGGTCCGCCGCCTGGATTTCCAGCTGCAGCTCGACCACCTCGCGAGCCATGCGCACGCCGGCCGACGCCATGTCGATCTGCGCGGCCGTCATCGCCTCCTCCTGGAGCTCCCTCGGCATCAGGACGCCGAGCGCGCGCTGGTCGAGAGCGTACGCCTCGCCCTCGTAGCCGAACTGCAGGAACTGCATCTCGGCGCCGTGGGCGCGAACGAGGTCGCGTTTCTGCAGCGCCTCGGTCCCGAATTCGATGATCTTGCCGCCGCGCGCCCTCACCGGCACGGCCGGGAACAGATACTTGCGGACATGCATGGGGTTGCTGTACCCGCGCATGACGGCGGTCAGGATCGGGTTTTCGCCGGCGCGCGCGTCGGCGGTCGACATCGCGAAGTCGACGGCCTCGGACAGGTCGATCACGCCTCGCGGCAAACTCTCGAATCTCATGGCTCGGTACCTTTGTTGTTCGGTCTAGTTGGGAATCAGCAAGACGGCGAGCGTCTTGTTGAGCGCGGCGCCGAAGGTCAGGTTTTCGGCCCGCATGATGCGGGCGACCTTCTGCTGGGCCTCGGCGTCGAGCGGCGCTTCGGCCAAGTTGACGGGCGGCTCGCCGCGGTCCGCGGCCGCGATCTCGCCGGTGATCGGCGACTTGTCGGCGCGGCTCTTGGCGCGCGCCGCGATGCTCTTCAGCACCGCCAGGGCGCCGGCCCTGGGCGACAGTTTCGCGGCGACGATGCCTGAGGCCGTCGACCTCGGCTACGCTTTCGGTCTGCCGCCGCGGCGGGCGATCGAGTACCTCAGGGGCAAGGGTTACGAGATATCGTGGAACTGGTGGGAGACTTGGCAGGCCGCGCACGCCAGGTCGTTCACCGTCGCCAAGGCCGCGCGGCTCGACATCCTCGCGGACATACGCTCGGAGGTCCAGCGGGCGCTGGACGAAGGCATCACCGCGCGCGAATTCGCCGCCGCGCTCGAGCCGCGACTGAAGGCGAAAGGCTGGTGGGGCCGCCAGGTCGTCGTCGATCCGGCCGGCGGCGCCGAGATGGTGCAACTCGGCAGCCCGCACCGGCTCAGGACGATATACCGGACCAACCTCCGGGTCGCCCGCGCCCAGGCCAGACAACAAATCCAGCGGGAGACGGCCGAGACGAGACCCTACTGGATGTACGTCGCCATGGACGACGCCCGGACGCGGCCGAAGCACGCCGCGCTAGACGGCCTGGTGTTCCGCTACGACGACTCCTTCTGGGACACGCACTATCCGCCCAACGGATTCGGTTGCCGCTGTCGGGTCCGCGCATTCACCGCCGAAGAGATCGTCGAGCGCGGCCTCGTCATATCCAGCAGCAAGGGCAAGCTCCACCAGGTCGAGCAGCGCGTCGGGCTCGACAAGCGCACCGGAGAGATCGTCGAGCGCCCGGCGACGGAATTCCGCTCCGGACGTGGGCCGACGGCGGTCCGCATGACGCCCGATCCGGGCTGGAACTACAACCCGGGCGCCGGCGGCCAGGGTGGCGGTCTGCCGCCGCTGAGCCTGCCGCCAATCGCTCCAGGTCAACGCACGTGGCGCGATCTGGCGCTGCCCGCCTCGGTGCCGGCCACGGCCGCCAACCCGCGAAGAATGCCCCCGGCCGAAGGTCGCGAGGCCCAGCGCGCCGCGGCGGAGGAAGCGCTCGGACACGCCGGCGTCGAGAAGGTTCGATTCTCCACGCGGGCCGACGGCGGCAAAGACACGCTCTTCCACCGCATTCCCCGGCCCGGCGGACTAGACGATATCTACACGACGGACTCGCTGATCGAACACGGAGTGCTCGGCAAGCCAGACGATCATCGCGAAAGATGGGCTTCTTTCGTCATACCGACCCTGCGCGATCCCGGAGAGGTATGGCTGCAAGAGGAGATTCGGGGCGGCAAATCGATATTTCGTGAAGTCCACATCGCCACTTTTCCCGCCGATGACATCGTGGTTGTCGGGCAACAGGAGCCGAAGCTGGGCACCATCACCTGGACTTTTTACAGGCCCAGCGAGCGGGAAAAACTGAACGAACGGCGTCGCGGGCGACTGCTCTACAGGAAACCGGAGGGGCGAAGATGAGCGGAAATGTCGCGCCGCCGGTCGAAGAAGGATTAACCCGTTGGCCCGGACGTGTTGTCTCTAACAGCGCGGGCAGCCACGAATGCGGATTCCGTCCCGGCGGTTCCGGTCCATCGCTCACGTCCCCGGCGGCGCAACGACAGTATAACCCCAACGCAGGAGGTATGACATCATGAAAATCAAACGCATTGCCGGCGCCGAGTTCTACTATCCGTGCCTTGCCGCCCTGGCGGTGATGGTGATCTTGGCATTCGACGCTCACATCGAGGGCCACGCCGCGGAGCACTCACGGCCGGAGTACTCGCGGTCGGCGTTTCGCCACTGAGTCGACACAAACCGTGACTGCCAAAACACGCGCCACGAGACACTGATCGCCTGGAGCCGGGACGCCGTCTCGTTCACGAACGGGCGCGAATGCTCGGTCTCGACTGGGTTGTGGCACGACCCATATACCGACCAGACCTACATGTCCGCCAGACGTCTGGACGTCGACCACGTCGTGCCGCTCGCGTGGGCCTGGAACGCCGGCGCCTGGCGATGGACGCCGGAACGACGCCGCGAATTCGCCAACGACCCGGCTTCGCTGGCCGTGGAGCAGGCGCTGAGAACAATGGAGGTGGCGACATGCGACGCATGGGAAGGCTGAAGCATCTCCTGGCTCGGGCCTCGATTGCCCTGGCCTGCGCCGGCCTTTCGCCGGCGGCGTTCGCCGCGGACGAGCAAATCACCTCCGGCTGGGTAATCGCCGACTTGCCGGCCGCGAACGGCATGGCGGCGGCACGACGCCGTCCGATGACTCCCCGATGCCCGCTACCGGATACTGCGCGGTCGGCGCGGACATCATCACTTTCTCCGATGGCAGCATCGGAAGCCTCGACGTAAACGCCGAGGGCGTGATCAACCTCGAAGACCTGCGGGGGTTCGAGCGGATTTTCCGGCAGGGCAACAGCACGCTGACCGCTGGCGACATCGCGGCCATCGAGCGGTATCTCGATAGCGTCGGCCAGCAATGCGTGATCAGGCAGGTCGGCACGGTCACGCCGCCCGTAACCGACCCCGATCCCGTTACGGACCCTCCCCCGCCGGCCTGCGCCGACCCGACTAACAGCCTGTGGGATTTCGCTCATACAACCTGGGATTGGTGCGACGCATCCGATGACTGGCGAGCGCTGTTCGAGGCCGACGGCTGCGAGATCTACCGCTGGGGCGACTATCTGACGTGTCAGGAGACCGTCGCGATCCCCGACGTACTGGCCCGCCAATGCGATACGGTCGGCAGCAAGGGCCGGTGCTATCATGGCGACACCCTGCGGGTCATCGGCGGATTCTCGAAAAACATCCGGCTGCCGACGACCGATTGCGCTCGCGCGGTGGCTCTCGTCTCGAACACGTGGGATTTGTGCGTCCTCCCAGGCACGAATCCGGTGCGGGTGGTGATATCGGACGGGGCTTTCCTCGGCGAATTTGAATGGGGCACCTAGCAGCGGATGGAAATCAGGATCGAGCTGGAAGACAAGGAACTGCGCGCGGCGCTAGGCCGTCTGGTGACGGCTGGGCAGGACTTCTCTCCCGCCACCAAGGTGATCGCCGCGCATCTGCTCCGCATCACGGAGGACGCGTTCGAGCGGCAGCGCGACCCGGGGACCGGCCAGGCATGGGCCCCGCTATCCGACGTGACGCGCCGGCGGCGCGAAAAGTCCGGCCACGTCGGGGTGGGCGGCGCCAAGAAGCTCCAGGTAACGGGAAGTCTGCTTGACTCCATCGGCGCCGATTACGACGACTCGGCCGCCGTCGTCGGCACAAACCTGATATACGCGACCACCCAGCATTTCGGCGCGAAACAGGGAGAGTTCGGGCGCGGCGGCTTCAAGACCAGGAAGGGCAGTGTTCCCATACCCTGGGGCGACATTCCGCCTCGGCCGTTTTTCGGCTTGAGCGCAGCCGACGAGCAGGCGGTCAGCGACATTTTGCGAGATCACATCGACCGCGCTTTCCGAGCGTGACAAGCCTACCTTGAATTTCGTGTTTTTCGATCACGACTGATCGTCTATGCGCGTCTGTGCGCTATTTTGGTGCAAAAGATTCGCAAGAATAACGGCGAGTTTTTCGCAGTTCTCTACACTGTACGCAGATCTCGGCATGGCCGCGACGGCCTTCCACAACAAGGTCATGGTGGCCGAGCACTACACCATTGACGCCCGCATGGCGGACCCGTCCGCCAGCGTGCTGGAAGGCGTGACCGACGACGCAGACACTGCGATGATGGCGATCAACAACATCGACAACCCCCCGGCGCCCCCGGAAGAGCCGGTTGTCGGCCAGACATTCGTGCTGACCACCGTGCGCGACGATATTGACGGCACCATGGCGGACGACCTCATCGTGGCCGAGCCAGTGGCCCAGGTGAGCAACGTCTTCCAGGAAACCCTCAATCCCTTCGACGACATCGACGGCGGCGACGGCAACGACACCATCGCCATTTACGGCGTGGTCGCGGCCGAAAACCTCGAGCTCGGCGCGGAAAGCGTCAGCAACGTCGAGAATGCGATTCTCAACACCGTGGGCGGCATTACCGCCAACATGAGCCACTGGGATGGTCTGGAATCGGTCAATCTTGAATGGTATGGCAGAACCAGCGATGTCAGCGTCACTGTTGACGGCGCGATGGTCAGCGCCGAAAGGCCGTTCGGAGGTGATGTGACTATCGTCGGCGCCGCAGGAGCGGTGAATGTCGAAGCTGGCGGTAGTTCAATGGTTCACATCGGTTCGGCCGGACACACCGAATCCGTGATGGTTTCCGGAGGCGCAAGCATCACTGTTGATGGCAACGGTCGTGGCGGTCAGTCCAAGACGATTGCCAGTGTCAGCGTGACCGGTGCTGGCAGCCACACTGAAGAGGCCGGAACCCTGGTCAAGCTAGGTGATGCGAATGAAGATGGAACCATTCCTTTGGTGGCACCTGATGGCACTGCGATTACAAACGACGGTTCAGATGACAATACTGATGCATCAGCCATCGTTTTCGATCCTTCAACCGGGATAATTAGTGGAGAACTGGATGGTGTGACCCCGACGCCTTCCGTAGGTCGTGAGATGGGCATGGAGACGGAATTCGTCAACGCCGGCGCATCTCTGAAAGTTCACTCCGATGCGATCAGCAACGTCAGCCTGACGGGAACCGACGCCATCGTCCTGGTCAAGAACGATTCCATGACCGAAGACGAACAGCCCATGCCGGAAGACCTCCACGTCACCGTCAACAAGTACGGCAAGCACAAGGCGGGCGCCATGGCGGGCAAGCTCTGCATTGACGGCGCGGGTTCCGCTGAAAACATCATGATTGATGTGATGGGCAATTCCGATTTTGCCCTGGCCTCCAATGCGGTCAAGTCGCTCAGCGTGATGGCGGACGCCAATCTCGTGCTGGATGTGAACCGCTTCGACAAGGACAATCCCGATCTGGGGCCCTCGAATACGCTTGAATCCATCACGATTGTCGGCAGCGGCAATGTGGAGATTGCGGATGCCACTTTCGGAGGGTTGATGACAGTCGACGCGAGCGGAGCGAGCGGCGATGTCATTATTGGCAAGGGAGCCATGGGCTTTGGAAAGTCGGTCACATCCTACATGGGTGGTTCAGGCTTCGATTGCATCAGCGTAGCCACTTTCGCAGCCAAGGGCCTGACTGTTGACCTCGGCGCCGGAAACGACATCTTCAAGGCCGGTGCGGCCAACAAGGACAGCCGGGTGGATGGCGGCGATGGCATGGACACACTCATGCTGACCAGCGCTGCGAACTCTTCCTACACTGGTGAAGACAAGAAATCGCATTCGATCTACACCAATTTCGAAACCCTGGATGCCGGAGGCAACAACAGTGCCGCGGCGGCATACGATATCGCAATGCTGGGTGTCGATAATGTCCAGGTAACTCGCACTGCTCCGGAAACCGTCACGTTCAATAACATGAAGGACGGCATGGGCATCAGCGTTCATGGCGAGAAGCCCATGACAGCGGATGCGGATGGTGGAACCACGGCCACGATCATTCACGACATGATCGGCAGGGAGCCAGGCGAGCCCCGTTTCAGCGGACAGCTTGAGGTCGCCCTCCTTGCCAATGGCAACAAGGATACGAAAGCCAAGACCGACGGTGAAGTGATGCTGACGCTGACGGTGGCGGTGGCGGTGGCGGTGGCGGATGAAATCGACACGCTGATTATCAGTTCAAACGCCAATGCCAGCGCTGCCGCGGGCACGAATGCATTGACCCGTCCCACGGCCGCCGACTACCAGAATACGATCATCATGCTGGGTGTGAACGAAGAAGGTGCCACAGTGGAAGAGATATTCGTCTCAGGAGGAGCGAAGCTGTTTATCGACGGCGCCGTTGTCGGAACCGACGCCACTGACGCGCTTACAAAGCTGGAACTGTTGGATGCATCAGCGAACAGTGGCGGTGTTACCTTCAATGGTGGGCTTGACGTTACCGATAGTATTGCCGGACATGATCTGACCCAGGCGCTTGAGCTTTTCGGTGGCAGCGGAGCGGACACCCTGCACGGCGGCGCCGGAATCGATGAAATCACCGGCGGCGCAGGCGGTGACATGCTCGCTGGCGGTGGCGCCGCTGACATGTTCATCTACAACGCCGCATCCGAGTCGATGCTGAGCTTCGTTGGGACAGCCCGCGCTGCCCAGGGAACGGATGTGATCAGTGATTTTCTTTCTGGCACAGACAAGATCGTGCTGTCAAAAGCAATCTGGGCCGAAGTCAGAGGGAAGCCGATCACCGAGTATTCGATAGGCGACACTGCCGACGACGAAGGAACCAACTTGTATGGAGTCGTTGATTCCCAGGGAAAGGCTGCCGCGGGAGGTGGATTCTTCATCACGGTTGCCGCCGCGGAAAACAACGAAAACTTGTTGGGCGGTGGAACGCAATCCACGCAACACGGAATCGTGTCGGTAACGGATACCGAAGACAACACGCGCTGGATATTCATCGACGCCAATGGCGATGGCAAATACAGTTCGGACGATCTGGTCATCAAGCTGGTGGGCGATTCAGCGGTACCGGGTATCGCTCTTGCCGATTTCGATTCAGCCTGATCCCAATAACCCGGCGGCTTCGCCGCCCCCAACCAGAACCCCCGGCCTCGGCCGGGGGTTTTGCGTTTCCAGGCGAGGAAAATTCTTGATCCGAGCGAGCCCGAAAGACAAGAGAACACATGAAGCGGAGTTGTGCCTTCGAGAATGGGGCGGGGTTGGCAGCCAAATCCGACATGCCATGTGTTCAAGTGGTATTCAGAGGGGGCCACCGGTCTCCGAAAATTGCGGCGCTGTGAAGGGCAAGGCAATGCGCCGCGGTGAATCCGGCACTGTAAAAGGGGCCCCACCAGCGCTTGCGGTCGATCTTTACTTCGCCTGTTGGCTGACTACCTCAACGATGGCGAGGATTCTGGGTAACCGGAAGGGCGCAGAGCGACCAACGCCGACCGGGGCTAACTGGTGACAGATTTACGTACAGATGAAGTTTGGACACAGGTCTCCGGATATGCCTGGAAAGTGGGGGGAACTTCTCCCAGAAAAGCAAAACCCCCGACCGAGGCGGGGTTTTGCTTTTTGGGGCAATTGGTCAGTACATGCCATCCATGGCGTGGCACTTGAGATTCCGCCAAACCCCGGCCTTGCCATCCATGGCGAGACGGTTGAGACTTCGCCAAACCCCAGTCTTGCCTTCCATGGCAAACCGTTCAGGCCTTCAAGAGCTGCGCTCTTGATCGGCTGCGCCGACCGGCCTTCACCCCCCAACCTGTGCCTAAACTGCATTTGAGTGTCCTATCGCAAATCTTCTCGAACCTCGCGATCATGTTGACAAATCCGCATAAAAGGCGGATAAATAAGCATGGATTCAATAAAGCGACTTCGCCTGTCTGAATTTGTCAGTGGTTTGATTGCCGCTGGCAGCGTGGTCTTCACAGCAGAGGAGGCTGTGCGGGCCCTTGGCATTAGCCATGGCGCATTTCTTGATGCCGCCGAACGCCTGCAGCGCCGCAAGCAGTTACTGAGCCCGCGGCGGGGATTCTATGTCGTGGTGCATCCACAGTTCGCGACATGGGGCGCGCCGCCGCCATCCTGGTACATTGATGCCCTCATGCAGCGCGAAGGTTCCGCGTATTATGTGGGGTTGCTAAAAGCCGCCGAATTGCATGGCGCATCGCACCAGGCGATTATGGAATTCCAGGTGCTTGGCGCCAAGCGCATGCCGCGGATACGCGCCGGTCGCAGTATCATCGCGTTTTACTACCGCGGGAATATGGAAGCAGTCGGCGCTGGAATCGAGGATTACAAGACCGATACAGGTTCGATGAAAATTTCATCCCCCGCGTTGACGGCTCTCGACCTGCTTCGCTACCCGCAGGCAAGCGGCGGTATCGACCATATTGCCTCTGTGCTCAGTGATCTCGCGCCCGGTATTCATCCAGTGCGACTTGCGGGGCTTTCTGCCCGGCTCGAGCGGCCGATTGTCCAGCGCCTCGGCAGTTTGCTTTCGCTCATCGGCCACGAAGAGCAGGCAAAACCCATGCTCGACACACTCCGCGGTCGTGGTCCGCTTTCTTGGGCTGAATTTGAGCCCCAACAGGCGCACGGGCGCTTCCAGGCGCCGGCTCGGGCCAGGCGCGACCCCAGATGGCGCGTGATCATCCGCCGCGAACCCCAGCCAGACGCATGATTCCCACCCAGAACATCATCGCCTGGAGCCATGTCGCCCCCTGGCCGGAACAGCGGCAAATTGAACAGGACCTGATCATCTGCCGCGCGCTGATTGAGATATTCTCGGCAGAAAACCTGTGCGGCGAATTGCGGTTTCGCGGTGGCACGGCGCTGAACAAGCTGCACTTTCCGGCCCCGCTGCGTTATTCGGAGGATATTGATCTGGTGCGCACCACATCCGGGCCCATTGGCCCTCTGTTGGACGGATTGCGGGCCGTTCTGGAACCCTGGCTCGGCAAGCCGCGATTCGACCAGAGCCCAGTTGCGCCAAAATTGCGCTTCCAGGTTGCCTCCGAAGACGGTGGGGCAGCTTCAATCCGGCTCAAAATCGAGATCAACACGCGAGAGACCCAGGCATTTGACGAATCGGCTGCCTTGCCGATGTCGGTCAATAATCCCTGGTTTTCGGGCCAGGCGGATATTCCAACTTACACGCGGGAAGAGATTCTCGCCACAAAGTTCCGCGCACTGCTGCAGAGGGACAAGGGCAGGGACCTGTTTGACCTCACGAGCGCCCTCGAACTTTTTGAAGGCTTGGACAATCAGCGACTCATCGCCATTTTCCTGAAATACCTCCAGCTTTCCGGCCAGTTGGTATCCCGCGCCCAAGCCCAGGAACGGATGTTCGGCAAGCTGGCCAACCCCCGATTTCTATCTGACCTGCGTCCCTTGCTGCCTCCCGGACAGGCATGGAAACTGACCGGCCAATGGAAGTTGGAAGCTTTCCGCCGGGTTTTCACCCAGCTTGTCGATTTGTTACCCGGAAAGCCCTGGGGCAGGACACCCGCAATGCAGCAACGGTTCAATATCTCCTGGTAAGCCCATTCGACCGCAGAAAGGTCTGGCTCGTCGGTCAATCTCCGTTCAACTCGCAGGGGCTTTATTCGGAATACAACCAGCCTGGGGCGTGAAAAGCCGCTGGAAACGGCGTTTCCATGCGGAAAACGCCATGTGTAAATAACCGCCGAAACCAGAACCCATCTCATCGGGCTGTCGGTCGCGATGCTTGGCAGCGCGCCCGGAACCGACCGGCTGAACCATTGGGTGGACGACCTCGACGACGACATGTCGATCGAGGACCTGGCCAACCACATCGAAGACTCCGACGACTTCCAGAGCAAGTACCCGGCGTTCATGACGGACGGGGAATTCGCGGAAGAATTCCTGGGCGACCTCATGGGCGGCTACGTCAGCGACGCCGTCATGACGGAGGTCGTTGATGTCGTGGGGGGGCTGCTCGCGGACCACAGCCGCGGCGAAGTCGCGCTGGTGGTTGTGCGGGCCATGCTCGCCATCGCCGCCGACAAGTCCCATGGGCTGTACGCAGATCTCGGCATGGCCGCGACGGCCTTCCACAACAAGGTCATGGTGGCCGAGCACTACACCATTGACGCCCGCATGGCGGACCCGTCCGCCAGCGTGCTGGAAGGCGT
>JAJDSZ010000041.1 GCA_022827425.1 Pseudomonadales bacterium
GCAAAGCGCCATGCTCAACGTGCAGACAACAGGCGACAACCTGGATGAAGACGACGAGACCTTCACCGTCACCTTGGGCAGCCCCGGCAACGCCACCCTCGGCGACGACACAGGCAAGGCGACGATTACCGACGATGACGCTGCCCCGGCATTGTCCATTGACGATGTCACCATCACGGAAGGCGGTGTCGCGCAATTCACCATCCAACTGGACGCCGTCTCAGGGAAGGATGTGACCTTCAACTGGGCTACATCAGACGGCACCGCCGCTGCCGGCAGCGACTATACCGCCCGGGCGAGCCAGTCCGTCACCATCGTCGCAGGCCGGCAAAGCGCGTTGGTGAGTGTGCAAACCACGGACGATGGCGACGATGAGGCCAACGAAAACTTTACCGTGACCCTGAGCGGCGTCACCAATGCCAGCTTCGGCGATGACACCGGTGAGGTCACCATCATCGACAACGACGACGCGCCACCGCCGCCGCCACCGCCAGTCCTGCCGTTCGCCTCCATCAACGATGTCACCGTCACCGAAGGCGAACAGGCGCGGTTCACCGTCAGCCTGGACAAGACCTGGACGAGCAATGTCACGCTAATCTGGAGCACCGCCGACGGCACCGCGACGGATGGCGGCGACTACACCGGCCAAAGCGGCCAGACGCTCATCATCGCCGCGGGCGAGCAGAGCGCCACGCTCGATGTGCAGACCACCGATGACAGCGACGACGAGAACGACGAGACCTTCATCGTGACCCTGGGCAGCCCGACCAACGCCACCATCGGCGACGGCAGCGGTCTGGGAACCATTGAGGACAACGACGATGCGCCTGATCCCGACCCCGACCAGTGGAACCACAACGGTCTGACCCTGACGGGCACCAACGGTTTCGATTACCTCAGGGGATCGAATCTGAACGACCTGATCGACGGGCGTGGCGGCCCCGACCGGATCGAGGGCGGCTTTGGCGATGACCGGATGACCGGGGGCAAGGGCGCGGACAGTTTTATCATACCCGGCAATCGTGGCCACGATGTCATCACCGATTTCAGCCCGGATGAAGGTGACCTGGTCATCCTGTCAGGCCCCAACTTTTCCAGCTTCGGCAAAATGCTGGAAAACCACGTCGAACAGGACGGCGACGACGTGGTCATCCATACCAGCCCGAGCCGCGAGGATCATAGCCTGACCCTGCTGGACACGCAGATCTCCGAGCTGGATGCGGCACAGTTCAGGATTATCGGGGGAACCGATTCGTCGGCCGTCACGTCGGCGCAATCCCAGGCCACCGCTTTCGTCGGCCAGCGCGAACCCCTGTTCCTGCGGGTCGATGAAACCCCCGTTCCCGCGGACCATGCCGATTTTTTCATGATCTCACTGGCTGTTTTCAGCTTCGCGGAATCCCGGGGAGATCTGATCTGGTAAATCCGCAACCCAGGAAGCTCTGATTAAGTCAGAGCTTCCCTGCGGCACATCGAAGTGCCGCCGAATTCGATGGGTGAAGGCAAGCGTTTTCGAAGCGCGGCTTCGAGCGCGGCCGCAACGGTACGGAGCTACGCTCCGTACCTGGAGTAAGCCATTGAATTCGGGAGCACAACAAAACCACGCTTTGGTTTTGCGATAATAAAAAACTCCACGGATGGAGTTTTTCAGAGAATACCTAATGAACCCATCTGACAAGGTGCAGTATGTGCAAGTCCCCGGGCGCCAGTGCGGCCAGCGGCTGGACAATTTCCTGCTGCGCGAACTCGGGGGCCTGCCCAGGTCGCGAATCTACCGTCTGATCCGGCGCGGCGAGGTGCGCGTCAACCGTGGCCGCTGCAAACCCGAAACCCGCCTCGAGGCAGGCGATCAGGTGCGGATTCCACCCCATACCGGCCCCCAAGGCGCCGCCCCCGCCGCAGCCAGCGAAAAGCTCAAGCAAAGCCTTGTCGACCGCATCCTGTTCGAAGACGAAGCCATGCTCGTCCTCAACAAACCCGCCGGCCTGCCGGTCCATGGCGGCAGCGGCATCCGTATCGGCCTGATCGAAGCCCTGCGCCAGACGCGCCCCGAATGGTTCGAAGCCGAACTCGCACATCGTCTCGACCGGGAAACCTCGGGCTGCCTCGTCATCGCCAAACAGGCCGGTTTCCTGCGTCATGTCCAACACCAATTCCGCACCGGCGCCGTGGACAAACACTATCTCGCCCTCGTCCAGGGCCACTGGTCGCAAGATATTCAGCTGATCGATCAACCCTTGCGCAAAAACCGGCTTTCCTCCGGCGAACGCATGGTAAAACCCGATCCAGACGGCAAAGCCGCCAAAACCCGCTTCCGAATCAAGCAACCGTTCGCCAACGCCACCCTGCTCGAAATCCAGCTCGAAACCGGCCGTACCCATCAGGTCCGGGTCCACTGCCAACACGCCGGCCACCCCATCATCGGCGACCGGAAATACAACCTCGACACCCCCGTCATCCCCCACAAACACCTGGCACTCCACGCCCGGAAAATTTCCTTCCACCCCACCCCCACCACCTCCCAATCCACCTTTGAAGCCCCGCTACCCCCTCATTTCAACCAATTACTCAAAAATTTGCGCGAACATCCTCCTTTAGCCTGAAATCCGCATTGAGCCAGGAGCCTGTGGCGCAGGCTAGGAGAGTTCCCCACAAAATCATCTTCTCGCGAGGTGGATTGGGAAGGAATGGCGCTTGAAGGCACGAACATTCACGCAGAATCCCCAAAGAGATTCTGCGACTACGCTTCGCTCCGCGCAGAATGACGAAAGGAACGCTTTGCTGTTGAATACATCAATGCAGGGATGCCTTGGGCCGCTGCCGGCAGGCGGTGTGCAGCGGGCGTGCGAGGCAGGAAGCCGAGCCCGGAGCGTACAGGGACGTATTCACAGCGTCCGCTGCACACCGCCTGCCGGCAGCGGCGAGATGCCGATAACCATCTCCACAAATTCAATCCATTTTGACACCAACCCATCACATCACTATCATTGCCCGCCAACCGCCAATGCCCAGGAGCTGCCATGGCCGTCCAGCAAAACAAGGTGACCCGTTCGCGCCGCAACAAGCGCCGCACCCACGACTCCCTGCGCGAACCCACCCTCTCCATCGATCAGGTCTCCGGCGAAATCCACCGCAGGCACCACGTAACCCCCGATGGCTTCTTCAAGGGCCGCAAAGTCGTCGAGACCGAAGCAGATTGAGTTCCCCGCAACGCATAGCCATCGACGCTATGGGTGGCGACCGGGGAGTGGAGGTTACGGTTCCCGCTGCGGCCCGCGTGCTCAACCGCCGCAAGGATCTTGTACTCACCCTTGTAGGTGACCGCGACCGGATCAAGCCCCGTCTCGCCCAACTCAACCAGGCCGGGCGGGACAGATTGCAAGTGTTGCACACCGATCTCGCCATCAGCGATGCGGAGCGGCCCGAATCGATTCTGCGCACCGCCAGGGAAAGCTCCATGTTTCTCGCCGCCGAACTCGTCAAGAGCGGCGACGCCCAGGCCATGGTCAGCGCGGGTAATTCCGGCGCCCTGCTCATGGCGGGGCGGCATTTGCTGAAGACCATCCCCGGCATCCAGAAACCCGCCATGGTCGCCACCATCCCCGGCGCCGCACGGCAATGCCTGCTGCTCGACGTGGGAGCCAATCCGGAATGTGACGCCGGGCAACTGTTCGAATTCGCCGTAATGGGCTCGGTGCTTGCGGAAAGCCTCAACGGCGCTCCCGCCAAGGTGGGATTGCTCAATATCGGCGCCGAAATCTACAAGGGCACCGAAGCCGTGCGGGAAGCCGCCGCAAGGCTCGAGAATTGCCCCGCGATCCAGTATGCGGGATTTATCGAAGCCAATGAGATCTACCGGGGCCAGGCCGATGTGGTGGTATGCGACGGCTTTGTCGGCAATGTCACCATCAAGGCCTCGGAAGGCGTCGCCAATGTCATCCGCAATGTGTTGTACCACAAACCCGCGGCGGGTCTGATTACCCGGCTGTCGCGGTTTTTCTCAGCCTCCATCGTCCATAGCCTGACCATGCAGATCAATCCCGAGCGATTCAACGGCGCCTGCCTGCTTGGCCTGCAGGGCAACATCGTCAAAAGCCACGGCAACGCCTCGGTGCTCGGCTTCAGCCATGCGATTCTCGCCGCGGCCAGCGAAATCGACCACCAGGTGCCGCGCTTGATCGGCGACAAGGTAGCGGCCATCATGGCCGGCAACACACCAGCCTGAAGGTATTCATTTTCAGTCATGGCAAAATGCGCGATCGTATTCCCCGGGCAGGGTTCCCAGAAAACCGGCATGCTCGCCGCGCTCGCCGAGGAACACGGCATCATCCGGGCCAGCTTCCTCGAGGCTTCCGAAGCCATTGGCGAGGACCTCTGGGACATTTCCCAAAACAATCCCGATGGATTGCTCGACCAGACGCAGTTCACCCAGCCCGCGCTGCTCGCCGCCGGCGTGGCCCTGTGGCGGCTATGGCGGGAACGGGGCGGCGCGCAGCCCGAACTGCTGGCGGGTCACAGCCTCGGCGAATACACCGCCCTGGTGGCCGCCGAAGTGCTTGCATTCGGCGATGCCGCAAGAGCGGTGCGCAAACGCGGACAATTCATGCAGCAAGCCGCGCCCCGGGGCGCCGGCGGCATCGCAGCCATAATCGGCCTCGAAGCCGACGCACTGGAACAGGCCTGCCACAAGGCTACCGCGGCGGGGGAGGGCGCCGTCAGCCCCGCCAACTACAATTCCCCCGGCCAGACCGTAATCGCCGGCAATGCCGGGGCGGTGACTCGCGCCATGGATCTGTGCAAGGAGGCCGGGGCAAAAAGGGCGCTGCCCCTGAAGATGTCGGTGCCATCCCACTGCGCCCTGATGGAACCAGCGCGCAAACAACTCGAAAAGGAGCTTGCCGGCCTCACATTCCATCCGGCGAAAATCCCCGTGATACAAAATGTTACCGGCGAAACTTGTAGCGACCCGGAGCGAATCCGCGGCAATCTGGTAGCCCAGCTATGCAGCCCGGTACGCTGGATAGATTGCGTCGAGACCATCCACAGCACCGGCATCGACAACTTCCTTGAATGCGGCCCCGGCAAGGTTCTCGGTGGCCTCATCAAACGCATCGCCCCCACCGCCGCCACATGGAACTGCGACGATTCCGACAGCTTTTCCCGAGCCCTGGCTGAATTCGCCTGAGCCAACGACCAGCGTTCACCCGATAAGATTCTGCGACTTCGCGCAGAATGACAGAAAAGCGCAAAATGATGTAAGCCCAGGAAAGTTCTGATTAAGTCAGAGCTTCCCTGCGGCACATGGAAGTGCCGCCGAATTCGATGGATGAAGGCAAGCGGTTATGAAGCGCGGCTTCGAGCGCGGCCGGAACGACGCCAAGCCATGCCTGGCGTCTGGACCGTATTTACGGCGTCCGCTGCAAACCGCCTCCCGGTAACGGCGAGCTGCCATTTTTTGGAAACGACGCTCAGATGAAAGTCAGCACATATCGAATCAGGGAACGAATCATGTATACTTGCGCGCCAATCGGCCATGGCCACGCGGAACAGGCCCTGATTTGAACATGCAAGACAGCAGCCCCAAACTGGCGCTGGTCACCGGCGCGAGCCGCGGCATCGGCAAGGCCATTGCCCAGGCCCTCGGCGAGGCGGGTTTCATCGTCGCCGGCACCGCAACCACCAGCGCTGGGGCGGAGGCCATTTCCGCCTGGCTTGCCGAGCGGCAAATCGAAGGCGCCGGCTTTTGCGTCGATGTGGGCTCCAGTGAATCGGTTGCCGAACTCATGGAAAATCTCCAGGGCGGCCTCGGCGCGCCGGCGGTGCTCGTGAACAATGCCGGCATTACCCGGGACAACCTGCTGCTGCGCATGAAGGAGGACGAATGGAGCGAGGTCATCAACACCAACCTCAATTCCATTTTCCGAATGACCCGGGCCTGTCTCAAGCCCATGACCCGGGCGCGCTGGGGACGAATCATCAATATCAGTTCGGTGGTGGGCTCCAGCGGCAATCCGGGGCAAAGCAATTATTGCGCTTCCAAGGCCGGTGTCGAGGGCTTTACCCGCTCCCTGGCCAGGGAAATCGGTTCCCGGGGCATCACCGTGAACGCCGTGGCGCCGGGCTTTATCGAAACCGACATGACCAGCAGCCTTCCCGAAGCCCGGGCTAGGGAACTGCTGCAACAGATTCCTCTGCAGCGGCTTGGCCGCGCGGAAGAGGTTGCCGCCGTGGTGAGATTCCTCGCCCTTGACGGCGGCGCGTACATCACGGGTGAAACCGTGCATGTCAATGGGGGGATGTATCTCGCCTGAGCACTGGCGGCGCCATCCCGGAAACGCCCCTCAGGGCAATTTTTTACATTTGCACATTACATCAATCACAAATAAGGGTAAACTTGCGCTCTGTGCAGACAGGTGGAACGATGCCGCCCGGTTCAGGTTCAGGGAAGAACGCAATTGCCGCTGCCAGATTGATGATAAAGTGACGGTATCAGGAGCTTGAACAGATATGGCTAACACTGAAGAACGCGATAAGCGAATTGACGATCGGGTCAAGGAAATTGTCTGCGATCAACTCGGCGTCAAGGCGGAAGACGTAAAACCTTCGTCTTCCTTCGTGGAAGACCTCGGGGCCGACTCACTGGACACAGTCGAGCTGGTCATGGCCCTGGAAGAGGAATTCGAAACCGAAATTCCCGACGACGACGCGGAGAAGATCACAACCGTCCAATCCGCGTGTGATTACATACGCAACCATCTGTAAGACATTCTGCAACCGGAATCCCGTGTGCCGCCCCGCAGGCTCGCCGCATTTCAGTGAACTTGTGGAACGACACACCCGGCCGCCCGGTCTTCGATATCGGGTGGCCTTCCCGCTTCACCGCGAACCGAGGATAGCCCATTGAACCGCAGACGGGTCGCTGTCACCGGCATGGGCATGATCAGCCCCGCCGGCAACTCGGTTGCGGCAAGCTGGGACGCCATTCGCAATGGCCGCAGCGGCATCGGGCCCATCGACAGTTTTGACGTATCCGGCTTTTCCACCCGCTTTGGCGGCCTGATCCGGGATTTTGACTGCTCGCGATACCTGCCCCCCAGGGACGCCCGCCGGATGGATACCTTTATCCACTACGGCATCGCCGCGGGCATCCAGGCCATGGACGACGCCGGACTCAAGGATTGCGAATGGAATCCCGACCGCGCCGGCGCCGCCATCGGTTCCGGAATCGGCGGCATTTTCGCCATCGAGAAAACCTCGCTGCAAATCCGCGACACCGGCCCGCGCAAGACCAGCCCCTTCTTTGTGCCAGGCTCGATCATCAACATGATCGCCGGCAACCTGTCGATGCAGTTCGGCCTGAAAGGCCCCAACATAGCCGCGGTGACCGCCTGCGCCACCGGCACCCACAATATCGGCCTTGCGGCCAACATGATCCGTTTCGGCCAGGCCGACATCATGCTCACCGGCGGTGCCGAAATGGCCACTTGCCCGGTGGGTCTTGGCGGATTCTGCGCCGCCCGGGCGCTTTCCACCCGCAATGAGGACCCGGAGAGGGCCAGCCGCCCCTGGGACCGGGACCGAGACGGCTTTGTGCTCGGCGACGGCGCCGGCATTCTGGTGCTCGAAGAGATGGAGCACGCCAGGGCCCGGGGCGCCCGGATCCACGCCGAACTACTGGGATTCGGCATGAGCGGCGACGCCTACCACGCCACAGCGCCGGCCCCGGAAGGCGCCGGCGCGGCAATGTGCATGGGAAACGCCCTGGAAGACGCCCGCCTGAACCCGGAACAGGTGGACTATATCAACGCCCACGGCACCTCCACCCAGGCCGGCGATATCGCCGAAACCCAGGCCATCAAGAGCGTATTCCGCGATCACGCGGGCAAGCTCGCCATCAGTTCGAGCAAGTCCATGATCGGCCATTTGCTTGGCGCGGCGGGTTCGGTGGAAGCGATCATCTCGATACTTGCTCTCGACGAAGGCGTAATCCCCCCCACCATCAATCTCGATAACCCCGAGGAAGGCTGCGATCTCGACTATGTGCCCCGCGAAAGCCGCGAACAGGACATCCGCGTGGCCCTGAGCAATTCTTTCGGTTTTGGCGGCACCAACGCTTCGCTGATTTTCGCCCGCCACGGCTGATTCCCGCCATTCCGGAACGCCATGAAGGAAGAGGAAGCATCCAGGCAATCATTCCAGTTCCGGCTCGTGACCGCCGCAGCCCTGTTGCCGATCATCGCGCTCTTCGTCCTCGTCGCCATTGAAGTCCAGTTCAACCGTCCCTTGCCCGGATTGACGGAATCCCGGGTATTCACCATCGCCCCCGGCGTCTCATTCGCCCAGCTGAGCCGAAACCTGCACGAGCAGGACATTATCGGGCAGCCTTGGCTGTTCAATGCCCTGGGCCGCTTCCGGGGCCTGGAAAACGACATCCGGCAAGGCGAATACGCATTGCCCGCCGGCGCCACATCGGTGGACCTGCTGGCGCTCTTCGTTTCCGGCGCAACCCTGCAGCGCCGACTTGTCCTTATCGAAGGCTGGACTTTCGCCGAGGCGCTGGCGGCAATCCAGGGCGGCGAGGGCGTCGAAGTGACGCTGGCCGGGGCGAGCAGGGCGCAAATCGCCGAGGCCATGGGCCTCGCCGGCAATGCCCTGGAGGGGATGATTTTTCCCGATACCTATTTTTACGCCGCCGGCGATAGCGATCTCGACCTGCTGCTGCGCGCCAGCGCAAGATTGCGACAGGTGCTTGGAGAGGAATGGTCAATGCGCCAGCCTGACCTGCCACTCGCCTCGGCGTATGAGGCGCTGGTCCTCGCGTCCATCGTGGAAAAGGAAGCCGCCGGCCCCCATCAGCGCGGCCTGGTCGCGGGGGTATTCCAGCGACGCCTGGAGCGGAACATGAGACTGCAATCGGACCCCACGGTCATCTACGGCCTTGGCGACGCGTTCGACGGAGACCTGCGCAGCGCCGATCTCGAACAGGAGACGGCCTTCAACACCTATCGAATCGACGGCCTGCCGCCCACGCCCATAGCCCTGGCAAGCCATGACTCCATCCGCGCCGCATTGCGCCCGATAGCGTCGGAATATCTGTATTTCGTCGCCGATGACCAGGGCGGCCATTACTTTTCCGAAACCCTGGAAGAACACAATGCCGCCGTGGACTGTTACCAGCGCAAACTGGACAACGGCAGTTGCGAGCAGCTCGCCGAACCAACGGACAATCGGTAAGCAACATGAAGGGCAAATTCATTACCGTGGAAGGCATCGAAGGCACCGGCAAAAGCACCAACATCGCCGTGCTCGAAGCCATGCTCAGGGAAAAGGATATCGACTGCCTCCGCACCCGGGAGCCGGGCGGTTCCGTCATTGCCGAAAGGATCCGCGGCCTGCTGCTGCGCAACGAGGAAGAAAAACCCGCCGATCTCACCGAATTGCTGCTGATCTTCGCCGCCCGGGCCGAACACCTCGCCAAGCGCATCAAGCCCGCCCTGGCCGGCGGCAGATGGGTGCTTTGCGACCGCTTTACCGATGCCACTTTCGCCTATCAGGGAGGCGGCCGCGGCCTTTCCGAAAAATCCATCGCCACCCTGCAAACCCTGGTGCAAGGCGAACTGCGGCCCGATCTCACATTGATCTTCGACCTTGATCCGGAAATCGGCCTCGACCGGGTCAGCCGGCGCGGCGCCCCGGATCGTTTCGAGCGGGAGGCGATCGCGTTCCATCAGCGGGTCAGGCAACATTATCGCGACATCGCCCGGCGCGAACCCGAACGCTGCGTACTCATTGACGCGGCGGGCAGTCCGGACGAAGTAGGGCGCAGATTGCGCGGCGCCGTCATCCATCGCTTGCCGGATTTGCAATGAGCCTCTCCGCGGCCGCCGACCGCCCGCCCTGGCCCTGGCAGGAAGCCGTCTGGCGGCGCCTGTGCCGGCAATGGCGGCAACAAAACCTGGCCCATGCCTATCTGTTCTGCGGCGAAAGCGGAGCCGGCAGCGCGGGATTCCTCCACGAATTCGCCAATTTGCTGCTCTGCGAAAAACCCCTGGACCAGCGCGCCTGCCGCCAGTGCCGCAGTTGCCGCGCCGGCGGCGCCGAACATCATCCCGACCTGCTGCAGGTGGCGCCGGAAGAAGGCAAGAAGGATATCGGCATCGGCCAGATTCGCGAACTTACCGAATTCCTCAGCCGTAGCGGATTTTCCGAGCTCGCCCGGATTACCATCATACCCCGGGCCGAAAGACTCACGCTTGCCGCCGCCAATGCGCTGTTGAAAACCCTGGAAGAACCCGCCGACCGGACCTTTCTGCTGCTCGCCGCGGTCAGCCCGGGCCGCCTCTTGCCCACCATCCGCAGCCGCTGCCAGATTCTGCCCTTGCCGGGCCCCGACCCCGCAGGCGCCGCTGACTGGCTGCGGCAACAGGCGGACCGGCAACAATCGCATCTTTCCGAAGCAGCGCTAGGTGAACTGCTGGAAGCCTGCGGCCACCGCCCCCTGGAAGCGCTGGACGCATTGCGCTCGGGCAGGCAGGAAGGACTTGCCGCGATGCGGCGATGCTTGCATGGATTGCTCAGCGGCGAAACCGGTATCCACAAGATGGTCACTGATGCGGGAAAAATCGGCGAGGCCGCGGTTTTCGAGCAGCTTTCCATCATCTCGACTATAGTTATCCGGGGCCTCATTGAGGATGCTTGGCAAAACCCGGAAAACCACAGCCTTGCCGAGGCCCTGCCGGGGAAGGATCGCGCGGCAAGGCTTGCCGCCCTGCTCGAATTTCACCGGCAAGTCACCGAGGCCAGAAAACTGCTGGCGGGGCCGGGAAACCCCAATCCGCAGCTGCTGCTGGAAAGCGTTTTGCTTTGCTGGCAGCGGCAAGGCGGAGAGCGGGCGGCCTGGGAGCCTGCGCCGTAGAGCGGATTTGCAGCCGTGAATTCCCGCGGCGCAGACTTCTGGCCGTTAACAGCGGAAGGAGCGGAATCATGCGGCAACAACAGGGCAGGGTGCTTCCCCTGCGTATCGACAACCCCGACAGCTTGCAGGCCATGTGGATGCCTTTCATCCTCTCCGGCGGACTGTTCATTCCCGGGGCGGAAGCCGGCGAGTTGCGGGAAAAGGTCTTTCTGTTGCTATTGCTGCCGGGAGTGGAAGAGAGAGTCGCAGTGGGCGGCGAGGTGGTCTGGATCAATCCGGGGGGAGTTGTCCCCGGCGCTCCAATGTCTGGAATCGGCGTGCGATTGCTGGAAAACGACGGCGCCGCCAGGAAGGCCATCGAGCATTGCCTGACCGACGCCCTGCCAGGGCGGCAGCCGTTGTATTGCCGGGGAAACCCTTGAATTCATTCGACTTTGATTTTTTCGTCATTGGCGCCGGCTCCGGCGGCGTGCGCGCGAGCCGGATTGCCGCCGACCTCGGCGCCCGGGTCGCGGTGGCGGAAGAGCGCGATTTTGGCGGCACCTGCGTCAATGTGGGCTGCGTGCCCAAGAAACTGTTCAGCTATGCCGCCCATTACGCCGAAGACTGGCGGGACAGCCGCGGTTTCGGCTGGAACCCGGGATCGCCGGAATTCCACTGGGAAACGCTGCTCGCCAACAAGAACCGGGAAATCAGCCGTCTCAATGGCATTTACCGGGAAATTCTGACAAGCCGGGGAATCGAGATATTCACCGACCGCGCAAGACTCGCCGGACCCAATCTTGTGGAAGTGGGCGGCAAACGCCACAGCGCCCGCTGCATCCTTCTCGCCACGGGTGGATGGCCCTGGAAAAATCCTTTCCCTGGCAATGAGTTGGCCATCACATCCAATGAGATGTTTCACCTGCCGGAGCTGCCACGGGCAATGCTCGTCTCCGGCGGCGGATACATTGCCACGGAGTTCGCCAGCATCCTCCATGGCCTCGGCGTGGAAGTCACGCTCGTCTACCGCGGCGACAAACTGCTGAGGGGATTTGACGAAGACCTGCGAACCTTCATCACCCGAACCCTGGGCGACAAATTCCGGCTGGAACTGAATCGACAAATCAGGCGAATCGAAAGGATCGATTCAGGGCGGCAACAGGTAACCCTCGATTCCGGCAAGGAATATCGCGTCGGAGAAACCCTCTGCGCAACCGGTCGCAGACCCATGACCGGCGACCTCGGCCTTGAAAACACCGCCATCCAGACCAGCCCCAACGGCGCCATCAAAGTCGATGAGCGCTTTGAAACCGCCGAGCCCGGCGTATTCGCGGTAGGCGACGTGATCGATCGGGTCACCCTGACCCCGGTGGCGCTCGCCGAAGGCCAGCTCGTCGCCCACCGCCTGTTCGGCGAACAGGACCGGCGGATGGACTACCAGTACATCCCAAGCGCCGTATTCTGTCACCCGAACCTCGCCACCGTGGGTCGCACCGAAGCGGAAGCCAAGGCCGGCGGCGAAGCATACGACGTCTACCAGTCCCAAACCCGCCCCATGAAACACAGCCTCAGCGGCAGGGACGAACAAGCCTTCATCAAACTTATCGTCCACCGCGCATCCCAGCGAGTCATCGGACTCCACCTTGCAGCCCCCGACGCCGGCGAACTCGCCCAGGGATTCGCCGTAGCCATGAATTGCGGCGCCACCAAAGCCCACTTCGACCAGACCATAGGCATCCACCCAACCCTGGCCGAAGAACTGGTAACCCTCCGGACCCCCGGATAAGCACGTCCCGCCCAAGTTCTCCCGCACAACACCCCGAAAAGGACATTCCCCTGCAATTCCGCACCCAAACCCATTATGTCCGGTAATAAAGATTACCGGACATAATGGGGTATACTCACCGAACGCCAGCCACTCCTAACTAAAGATGCACACCCACCCTTCCGATGAATCTTATGTAATCAAGCCATATCCGGAGACCGGGATGAACCCGCGAGATTCTGCGACCACGCGCAGAATGACAGTTACTCCCAGAATCATTGTTCGCGAGAAAGCGTGCAGCCGAAGAATGCTCCACGCCAAATCAATCACTACGGGTATGCGGAGATGGCCCAATCGAAGTCAAACCACTCAAGATGCCGTGAGCCGCTCTCGAAAGCCTGTTCCAAACTCGTAACTCAGCCAAAGGAGTGACCCAAAATGCCAACACGGAAATGCCCGAAACCCTTCTTCGATACCCTCGAAGAACTCCCCAACCCCTACAAATCCCCCGTCCGCGACATCACCCACCTCCTCCGCAGCCCCCCCGGGGATGCCATCAACGATTACCAGCACGCCAGTGAATTCATCTTCAGCTACCGCGGCAGCCCCGACACCTTCAGCACCTACCGTCGGGAAATCGAACACTTTCTCCACTGGTGCTGGCTCATTCGCAAGAAATCACTGAAAAATATCGCTCGGGAAGATTTCGAAGCCTATGTGGATTTCGCCCGCAACCCGCCGGCGAACTGGACTGGCGCCAGCAGCGTTGCCCGTTTTATCGACCAGGAAGGCCGCCGCGTCCCCAACCCCCAATGGCGGCCCTATGTCAGCGGCGGCAGCGAATACGCCCTGTCCCAGTCCGCCCTGCAATCGCTGTTCAGCGTACTCAGCAGTTTTTACAACTTTCTCATCCAGGAAGGCTACGCCGCCACCAATCCCGTTTCCCGCATGCGCCAGAAAAGCAAGTATCTGCGCGGACGCCAGGGCGCCGCCAGGATCCGGCGGCTGTCCCCCCTGCAATGGGAATTCGTGATCGAGACCGCCGGCAAGATGGCTGACGAAAATCCCGCGGTCCACGAGCGCACCCTGTTCATCATGAACGCCCTCTTCGCCCTGTACCTGCGAATCTCCGAACTTGTCGAAACCGAACGCTGGCAGCCCCAGATGGGACATTTCCAACTCGACCAGGAAGACAACTGGTGGTTTCTCACCGTGGGCAAGGGCAACAAGGAACGCGAGATTTCGGTCAGCAACGCCATGCTCGAAGCGCTCAAACGCTATCGCCGCGCCCGGGGGTTATCTCCCCTGCCCGTCCCCGGCGAAGCCACCCCACTACTGCGCAAGAATCGCGGCGGCGGGGGAATCAGCAGTACCCGCCACATCCGCCGTATCGTCCAACAGTGCTTCGACCGGGCCGTGGCGGGCATGAGAGAGGAAGGATTTGCCGACGAAGCCGACCGCCTTGCCGAAGCCACCGTACACTGGCTGCGCCACACCGGCATATCCGAGGATGTCAAGCACCGCCCCCGGGAACACGTGCGCGACGACGCCGGCCACGGCTCCAGCGCCATTACCGACCGTTACATCGATGTGGAACGCACCGAACGCCACGCCAGCGCAAGACACAAGCGAATTCGCTGAGCGGGGCGTATTCGCGGAATCCTGTCGAAACTCTGGCAAGAACCGGCTTCGTTGCGGATTTTTGCAAGCTGGGAGCCTGCGGCGCAGGAATTCGCGAAAGCGCTGGATTTGGCAATGATTTCCGGCTTAAGCTATGGCACTGTCGTCTGCGTCGGGGCGGTCATCCCCTGATGTGGTCGGTCGAGACAATGATCAGCGAGGAAATCCATCGCATGAACTCAGACAGATCGCGCCTGCCGGCGCTTGCCGTGTCCGCCCTGTTCGCGGGTTTTGCCCTCGGCCAGAATCCAGCCACGAGCGAAGTCCGCGCCGGCGCCGACGGCTCGGCAATCGTCGATGATGACGCCCTACCCATCGTGCTCGACATCGACGCGTTGTACGCCCCGCTCAGCCCGGAGCCGATCTACGGCCCCACGGCGCTCGAACTGATCGAGGTATTGCAGTCAAAACACTATCTTCCCATCGAAATCGACGATGACTACTCATCCTTGGTGTTCGACAATTTTCTCGACGCGCTAGACGGCGATCATCTCTATTTTCTGCGCGAGGATATCGACTACCTCAGCACCTGGCGCTACAACATCGACGACCACCTGCGCGAAGGCAGCCTCACGCCGGGTTATGAAATCTACAACCGGCATTACCAGCGCCTGCTCGAACGCCTGATCTACGCCATCAACCGGGTCGAGAACCACATCCCCGAGATGGATTTCACCCTCGATGAATATGTGGTCATCGACCGGGAAGACGCTCCTTACGCTGAAACCGTGGCGGAACTCGATGAAATCTGGCGCCTGCGGACCAAGAACAGCGTGCTCAGTCTAAAACTCGCCGGGGATAGCGATGAGGAAATCCGCGAAAAGCTCTCCAAGCGCTATCGCGGCCGCCTCAACCGCATGCTGCAAACCAATGCCAAGGACGCTTTTCAGGCGTACCTGACCACCGTGGCCCGGGTTGCCGACCCGCACACCGCGTATTTTTCACCCCAGGATTCGGAAACCTTCAATATGGGTCTGTCGCTTTCCCTGCAGGGAATCGGCGCCCAACTCACCACGGAAGACGAATTCACCACCATTGTCGAGTTGATCAAGGGCGGGCCCGCCGAGCGTGGCAATGAATTACAGGAAGGCGACCGCATCATCGGCATCGGCCAGGGTCCCGGAGGCGAAATTCAGGACGTGGTGGGCATGCGCCTCGATGACGTGGTGGCCCAGATCCGCGGCGAAAAAGGCACCGTGGTGCGGCTCAATGTCATTCCCGCCAATGCCGTAAATGAATCCAGCGCCACCATCGTCAACATCACCCGGGACACGGTGCGGCTCGAGGACCAGTCGGCTCGGGCCGAAACCATCGAAGTGCCCCATAACGGGCGCGACTACAAGGTGGGCATTATCCACCTGCCCACCTTCTATCTGGATTTTGAAGCCGCGTCCCGGGGCGAGGAAAACTTCAAGAGTTCCACCCGGGACGTGCGCAATCTGCTCGAAGAACTCAAGCGGGACAATGTGGATGCCGTGGTGATGGATCTGCGCAATAACGGCGGCGGCAGCCTCGGCGAAGCCAATCAGCTTGTGGGCCTGTTCATTGAAACCGGCGCCACGGTGCAGGTGCGCTATTCAGGCCTTGGCAACGGCTATACGCGCTCCTTCGGCGACAACGATCCGGAAGTCGCCTGGACCGGCCCCATGGCGGTGCTTGTCAATCGCAATAGCGCCTCGGCCTCGGAAATCTTTGCCGGCGCCATCCAGGACTACCAGCGCGGCCTCGTCCTCGGCGGCCGGACCTTCGGCAAGGGCACCGTGCAGGAAATCATCCCCATGGAATATGGTCAGGCCAAGCTGACCCGCTCCAAGTTCTACCGCGTTTCCGGCGGCAGCACCCAGCATCGCGGCGTGGAGCCCGACATCAGCTTTCCCGACATGTTCGAAGCCTATGAGCAGATCGGCGAAAGCAGCCTCGACGGCGCCCTGCCCTGGGATACCGTGCGGCCCGTGGAGTACCGAGCCTATCTGCCGGTGCGGGAGTACATTCCCCAATTGACCCGGCTGCACCGGCAACGCGCGGCGCGCTCGCCGGACTTCATCTACCTCAATGCTCAGATTTCCATAGCCAGGGAGCGGCAGGAGCGGGAAACCTGGCCGCTCAATGAGGCAAGCCTCAATGCCCAGACCGAAGCCGAACGGCGCCGCAATATCGAAACCGAAAACATGCGCCGCTTCCTCAAGGGCCAGCCCCTGCTCGATATTCTCGAAGGCGATGAGGAAGAAGAAGCTGACGCTGCCGAAATCGTTGAAGTGGAAATCGAACCGGCACCGGACGAGGCTGATCCCGGACTCGCCGCCGAAGACACGGCAAGCGATGCGGATGCCGAGCCCGCGGCAGACGCGGACACTGGGGAATCCAGCGAAGAACTCGACCCGCTGCTTGAGGAAAGCGCCCGGGTTCTTGCCGACTACATCAGCCTGAGCGAACGTCAGATCAGCGCAGTCGGCGGATTTTGACTGATTTGCCAAGAATTGGCGGAGGGGGAGAGATTCGAACTCTCGGAGGACTTTCACCCTCGCTGGTTTTCAAGACCAGTGCATTCAACCGCTCTGCCACCCCTCCGCAGGGGCGGGGAATCTTACAACAGTTTCACCATCAGGCAAATTATCCATGGGAACTCCTCGCAGATTCTGCGCATTGCCAGAGATAAACATGGCGTCGCCGTAGCTGTAGAAGCGGTAATCATGGGCGATGGCTTCGCGGTAGGCGTTTAGCAGGGCCTGTCTGCTGCCACAGAAGGCGCTGACGAGCATGAGCAGGCTCGAACGCGGCAGGTGGAAGTTGGTGATGAGCGCATCGACGGCAAGAAAGCGAAAGCCGGGATAGATGAAGATATCGGTTTCACCCTGGAACTCATTCAGTGATCCGCCTGCGGCGGCGGATTCGAGGGCGCGAACCACGGTGGTGCCCACGGCGATTACCCGGCCTCCCCGGGCGCGGCAATCCGCCACCGCATCGCAGACCGGACGAAAAACTTCCACCACTTCGCTGTGCATCCGGTGCCGGCGAATATCCGCCTCGCGCACGGGCTGAAAGGTGCCGGCACCCACATGCAGTGTTACAAAGACGCTTGCCACGCCCATTGCCCTGATTCGCCCAAGCAATTCCTCATCGAAATGCAGCCCGGCGGTGGGCGCGGCCACAGCCCCCTCGCGGCTGGCGTAAACGGTCTGGTAACGCTCGGCGTCCTCCTCCGATGCGGGCCTGCGAATATAGGGCGGCAGCGGCACCTCGCCAATGCGCCCGAGTACCGCCGCCGGATTCTCGCCGAATTGCAGTTCAAACAGCTCGCCGGCCCGGCCCACAACTTCCGCCTCCGCAATTCCGCCGGAAGCGCCCATAAAGCGCAGCGTGCCCCCAGCCCTGGGCGACTTGCTCGCCCGCAACCGGGCCAGCGCCCGGTCCGGCGGCAATATCCTTTCGACCAGCGCCTCCACCTTGCCGCCGCTGTGCTTGTGGCCACGCAGCCGTGCGCGAATTACCCGGGTATCATTGAACACGAGCAGATCGTCGGGGCTGAGCAGTTCCGGAAGTTCAGCAAAGCGCCGATGAGCGCAAAGCCCGCTCTCCCGGTCAAGCGCCAGCAGTCTGCTTGCGCTGCGCTTTGCGGCGGGCTGTTCGGCGACAAGCCCGGTGGGCAGCTCGTAATCGTAATCGGCAAGCGATGCGCTCATGAATGGTCCGGACCGGCGGACGCCGCGCATTGAATCGCGACGGGCGCTTACTATACCATTCGCCCCGCGGCGCCCGTCCCGAAGCCCGCGTCCGATCTGCCCTGCCGGAGTGGTGGAATTGGTAGACACGATGGATTCAAAATCCATTGCTAGCGATAGCGTGCCGGTTCAAGTCCGGCCTCCGGTACCAGATCCATGATCATGTCGAAACTAATGTTGCCAGCCATCCGGGCGCCATACCCAAGCGCGCTGCCCCGAACCAGGCAAGCGATCAAAAGCATGGTGATGCTCATCCTGAAACGAGTTGTCCTCGGTATGGTAATGGTCCTGTTGCTGGGCCCTGGCTATGCCCACGCTCAACCGCCGCTGGATCCTGCGCCGAAAAATCCGGATCTGGATGGCAGGACGATTGTTGAAATGGCCCAGGAGGCCGCCGGAGGCGAAACATTCATTTCCCCCGGTACCTTGCTGCTATCCGGCTACAATATCATTTACGACGAAGGCGGTGAAAGTCAGATTTGGGACCCTTATGCCATGTGGCGGGAATTCTCGGATCAGAAGACCGACGCCCACTCCGCCAGCGGCAAGGTGAGGATAGAAGCCTGGAGAGAAGCAAGGCTTGCCATGTTGCTGAGTTTCGACGGCGAGGCGACCTACAATGAATCTGGCCGGATGGCAGACCGGTCAGCCAATGCGATGTGGAACAGCAATTTCGGATTTGGCGCGATCCGCAACGCCCTGGACGAAGGTTGGACCCAGCAGCGCCGGGCCGACAGGACGGTTGACGGCAAGCCCGCCTATATGGTCGAACTGACCGACCCGGATGGCGGAAAGACACTATTCGGCTTCGATCGAGGGAATTTTGACATTCTTTATGTCGGCTTCGACACACCACGCGGCTGGCACGAACGCCGCTATTCCGACTATTTCTCCAAGCCGGACATCAACTGGCGGCAAGCGGGACGGGTCAGCCTTTTCTACAACGGCGTAAAGGCCAATCAAGCTGTGTGGACCGATTTCAAGGTAGGCGAAGTTTTCCCGGATAGTATTTTTGTCATCGACAAAATCCCCGAAAACCCAACCTTCCGGTAAGCATCCTCGACCCATGCCTGAGTCGCGAGCACCAATCCCCCTGATGCCAACGTCCATCTTCCATCAAAGTCGATGCCTTATGGTTTTGGTGGGCCGTATAGGATTCGAACCTATGACCAAAAGGTTAAAAGCCTTCTGCTCTACCAACTGAGCTAACGACCCGGGAAGCGGGCAATCTTACTAGCAATTGAGAAAAACTCAAGCCGTCCGATACACTGTTGGATCAGCAAGCCCCGCAGCAGCAAATCCCTCCCGCCGCAGGCGGCAACTGTCGCAGCGGCCGCAGGCCCTGCCATCGGTATCGGCCTGATAGCAGGAAACCGTTTTGGCGAAATCCACCCCTAGCCCGGCGCCGGTCTGGATGATTTCGGATTTGCTCAGCTGCAGCAATGGCGCTTCTAGTGATATCCTGCCTCCCTCCGCTCCAGCGCGAGTCGCCAGATGAATCAGCCGCTGGAAAGCCGCCACATATCCCGGACGGCAATCCGGGTACCCGGAATAGTCGAGGGCATTGACACCGATGAAAATCGCGCCGGCCTCCAGAACTTCTGCCCAGGCCAACGCGTGGGAAAGAAAGATCGTGTTGCGCGCCGGCACATAGGTAGAGGGTATTCCACGGGTTTCTGCGGCGGGAACGCTGATTCCGGTATCGGTGAGAGCGGACCCGCCGAATTCGCCAAGAGGCAGTTGCAGCACACGATGCTCGGCGACCTTCTGGGCTCTGGCCTGGGCCGTGGCGGACTTGATCTCCGCCTGTGAGCGCTGGCCATAGTCAAAAGTCAGTCCGTAGCAGCGGAAACCCGATTCCCTTGCCACCGCCAGCGAGGTGGCGGAATCCAGTCCGCCGGACAGCAATACCACAGCGCGCCGGACACTTGCCCCGGTTGCATCGCCTACTCTGACCACATTAACGCCCCGGCTCCGAATTCCACAGCAATTTGTGGAGTTGTATCTGCATTCGCACCGGCGCCCGGTCATCGAGAATCCACTGGGCGAGTTCCGCGGGCTCGAGTTCGCCGTGGGAAGGCGAGAACAGGATTTCGTCCACTTTTTCGGGTAATCGATGCTCATCGAGTTGCGCGAGGCTCCATTCGTAGTCCTCGCGATCGCAGATGACGAACTTGAGCTGGTCGCTCCGCCGCAGATGACGCAGGTTCTGATACCGGTTGCGGTGTGATTCCCGGGAAGCCGGCGTCTTCAGATCCATGACGATACAGACCCGCTCATCCACTTCTTCCACGGGCATGGCGCCTCCGGTTTCCAGGGAGACCCGGTAATTCCGGTCGCACAATTCCCGCAACAGGTCGAGACATTCCCTTTGCGCCAGGGGCTCGCCACCGGTTATCGTGACATAGCCGCAATTCCAGGCGGCGACCTCGCCAAGTATTTCGTCGATCCGCATCGGCTTGCCGCCGTGAAAGGCATAGGCGGTATCGCAATAGGCGCAGCGCAGTGGGCAACCCGTCAGGCGCACGAAAACCGTGGGAATTCCCATGCTGCGGGTCTCGCCCTGGAGCGAGTGGAAAATTTCAGTGATTCTCAGGGACATGTGAAGGCGCGGTGCCGTGTCCGCCGCCCATCCGGGTCCGCTCAGTCCAGCGACAGCAGGCGGGTATCGGCGAGATTGGCAACGCCGGTATTGGGATAGCGGCGCTTGATGCTGTTGTAGAGGTCCCTCGCCCGGCGGCTGTCGCCAAGGCCCTGAAAGGCCTGGCCGAGCCCGTACATGGCATCGGGCAGCTTGGGCGAGTCGGCATACTCGTTGATGATGATCTCGTAAGTCTCCCGGGCTTCGTCGAAACGGTCGAGATAAAGATAGGACTGGCCTTTCCAGTAGTGGGCATTGCTGACAAAGCGGCCTTCCGGGTAAACGCTCAGGTACTGGTCGAATTCGGCGATGGAGCGCTCGAAATCGGAATTGATCGCCGATTCATAGGCCATCTGATAGAGCTGCTGCTCACTCAGTACCGCCGGCTGCAAGGTGGCGGGGCGATTGCGCAGTGGCGAGGCCGGAACGGGGTCGGCCCCGGTGGTTTCCGCATTCTGCGCCGCGGAAAGCGGCGCGGAGGAAATGTCCGGCTCGACGCTTGCCGGCTGGGTTAGCGCCGGCTCCGGCGTCTGCCGGGCGGTTTCAGCCGCATCCACAGAGCCGGCGGCGTCAGTGGGTATTGCCGGCTGGAGGCCAGGGGATTCGGCGGACGCCGGGGCGCCGGTTTCGAGATTCTGCAGCCGCTCGTCCATATTGGTATAGCGGCTCAGGGAATCCCGCTGCAATCTGCGCAACGCGAAGCCCTGCTCTTCCACCAGGGCGCGCAGGGCCTGCAATTCGGTGCGCAACCGGGTATTCTGGTCGAGCAGCAGGGACAGGGCGTCATTATTGGCGCCCTGGGCGGTGTTCTGACCCGGGAACAGGGGCCGATCCTGGGACATGGCCGCTGCCGCCGCAAGCAACAGACAGCCCCCAGCCAGCATCCTCAAGCCGCGCAGCAGCAGTTTCCCGTTCATGGGTCCCTTACTGGTCGGCGATCTCTACGCGCCGGTTCATAGCATAGGCCGCTTCACTCTGCCCCGCCTGTTCCGGCCGCTCCTCGCCATAGCTCACCACCTCGATCTGCCCCCGGGACGCGCCGTTGACGATGAGATAGTTGAGAATGCCATTCGCCCGCCGCTCGCCGAGGGCGAGATTGTACTCCCGCGTGCCGCGTTCGTCGGCGTGACCTTCTAGGCGGATGCGGAGGTTCGCATTGGCCGCGAGGTTCTGGGCATGAGTGGTCAGCGTTTCACGGTCTTCGGCCTTGAACTCGGCTACGTCAAAGTCGAAATAGAACACTCTTTGCGCCAGTTGTCTTTCCCTTTCCAACTCTTCCGCGGTCGGGCCGGGATCGTCATCGGCGCCGCTGGTGTCAGCCGGGGCGGGCGTGTTGTCAACGACCTCCGCGGGCGGTTCCGCATCTTCGGTGGAACTGCATGCCGCGAACAGCGCCAGCGCGAACGCGAGCAAGCTCGCCTTGATAATCGTATTGCTTTGGGTTCCCACTCTCTGAATCCTCCAACCACCATATGTTGTGTGTGTTCGGTCGCCGCTCGTCAACTGAATCGAATCAACCGGCCCCCCACTATTTCTTTTCGACCGGGTGAGAACAACATTTAGTCCAGGAACGGGGACCACGCGGGTTCTCGCACGTCACCCTCGGCTGATGGTAAACGGAACTTCACCAGACCGTCAATGGAAACCGCGTCCAAAACGCCTCTTCCCTGATACTTTGTCGCATACATGATCATGCTGCCGTTTGGCGCCAGGCTCGGCGATTCGTCGAGGGAGGTATCGGTCAGCGTAATCACCCGCAAAGTCTCGATATTGATGATGGCGATCTGGTAGCTCGGGCTTTGCCGGGTCTCCCGGCGGACGTGAATGAGATTGACGCCATCGGGCAGAAATCTGGCCTTGGCGCACTGGAAACAGTCATAGGTCAGCCGCTCCACATCGAAGGAGCTCGCGCCAAGTTCGATCTGGTAGATCTGGGGCTGGCCGGTGCGATCCGACATGAACACGATGGAGCGGCCGTCCGGGGTCCAGCTCGGCTCGGTGTCGATGGCGGGATGGTCGGTGACCCGCATCAGTTCATTGCTGCGCAGGTCCTGCACGTAGATATCGGGGCTGCCGTCCCGGGACAATACCATGGCGAGCCTGTCGCCATCGGGGGAAAACACCGGCGAACTGTTGATTCCCGGGTAATTGGTGATCTGGCGGCGCTGGCCCGAAGCGATGTCCTGAACATAAATTCGCGGCCGGTCGGTCTCAAAGGAGACATAGGCGACTTCGCTTCCGTCCGGCGACCAGTTGGGCGACATGATGGGCTCCCGGGAGCGCAGCAGCACCTGAGGCCTCTGGCCGTCGTAGTCGGCCTTTTCCAGGCGAAAGCTGGTGCCGCCGGAAGCCGGTTCGGCGACCACATACAAAATCTGGGAAGTGAATGCGCCGCGCGTGCCGGTTACCTGCTCATAGACCACATTGGCGATTTCATGGCCGATATCGCGCATCTGGGAAACATTGCCGGTAAGCACCTCGCCCACCAGCCGCAATTCGCGATTGACATCGAAAAACTCGTACTGCACCCGCACCACCTGGCTACCCTGGGACCCGCTGACCTTGCCCACGAGCAGATAGTCCTGGGCCAGCAATTGCCAGTCGCGGAAAAAGACCTCGCTTTCCTCGCTGGGCATGCTGAGCAGGTTTTCCCGCCCGAGGGCAAGGAATTCACCCACCTGCTCCAGATCATTGGAAACGATCTCGGCCACGTCTTCGGCGCCAAAGACCGCGCCGTCGGTGACGAAGGGCACCACGGCGATGGGGATGGGGTTATCCACTCCCTGGGTGATCTGGATACTGAGTTCCGCCGCCGCGGGCAGGTGGGCGGCAAGCAGCAGGACGGCGAGCAACAGGTGGTTCGGGTTCAATTGAGCAGGTCCTCCGGTTGGAAAATCAGGGTCAGGGTGCGGAAGTTCCCATTAAAGACATGAATCGGCATCTGTTCGAGTTCGCTGAATGGCTGGGCGCGATACACGGCATTTTCCGCGGAACGGTCGAAGGCCGGGTCGCCGCTGGATTCGGTAATCGCCACCTCGGTCACTTCCCCGGTGGGCAGCATGTTGATGCGCAATACCGCGCGCATGCCATTGCGGGCGCTTGGCGGCCGCGACCAGACTTCCTGCACGTATTGCTGAATCAGCGCCACGCCGCTCTGCATGACTTCGTACTCGGTGCGCGCCGCGGCCGCGGCGGCCTCTTCCCGCCGGCGGCGGCTTTCGGCCTCCTCTTGCTGCCGGCGGCGCTGCTGTTCGGCGAGTTCCCGCTGCCGCCGCTCCTCCTCTTCGAGCTCCCGCTGGCGCCGCAATTCGAGCAGGCGCTGGCGTTCTTCCTCATCGAGCAGGCGCTGCTGCTCGAGTTGCCGCTGGCGCAACCTTTCGGCTTCGACCTCGCGCTGCCTTTGCTCTTCCTCGATGCGCTGCCGTTCCTCGTCCCGCTGGTGCCGCAATTCCCTCTCGCGCTGTTCCCGGTCGCGCTGGAGCTGGGCCTGCCGCCGCTCGATGCGCTCCCGGGTCTGGGGATTCTCGTCGATAAACAGGGACTTGATGATCGTTGGCTGGACCAGTTCCAGATCGTTGGAACTGCCGCTGTTCCAGTACAGGATGAAACCCAGGGTGAGGCCATGCAACACGACGGCGATCACCGCCGACAGCGGGTAGCCGTTGAACCTGACGAGAAAGCGGTAGGACGCGCTCATGGCCGAGGCCTCAGGGCAGCCCGGAAAGCGGCTGGGTAATGAAACTGGGATTGGCCACGCCGGCTCCCTGCAGCGCCGTGATCAGGGTGATCATGGACCCCCAGTCGGCGCCGGCGTCGCCTTCGATGAGCACCTGTATCCGCGGATTGGCGTTCATTATCTGGCCCACCTGCCGGGAGATCGTTTCCAGGTCGAAGGAATCCCGGTCTTCCCCGGTGGGGCCGGTGCTGAGAAAGTACTCGCCGGCGGCGGTAATGGTCACCACCAGGGTTTCCAGGTTTTCGTCGATATCCAGCGGCTCGTTGTCGGCTTCCGGCAACTCCACTTCAATGCCCTGATTGAGCAGCGGCGCGGTGATCATGAACACGATCAGCAGTACCAGCATCACATCGATATACGGTACCACGTTGATCTCGCTCATGGGGCGGCGTTTCTTGCGGGTGAGGGTTTCCATGGCCGCGCCCAGTCAGCCCGTGGTGTGAATCTGCCGGTGCAGAATGCTGGAGAACTCGTCCGTGAAAGTGATGTAGCTGCCGGTGACCGATTCCACCTTGGAAGCGTAGCGGTTGTAGGCCACCACCGCCGGAATCGCCGCGAACAGGCCGATGGCGGTCACCACCAGGGCTTCGGCGATTCCCGGAGCCACCACCTGCAAGGTGGCCTGGGCCTGGCTGGCGAGGCCGAGAAAGGCGTTCATGATGCCGATGACGGTGCCGAACAGGCCGATGTACGGCGATACCGAACCCACCGTGGCGAGGAAAGCCAGGTGGCGTTCGAGCTTGTCCTCTTCCCGGGAATAGGCGACCCGCATGGCGCGCTGGGCGCCTTCCATGATCGCTTCCCGGTCGATATTGCCCTGCTGCCGCAAGCGCATGAATTCCTTGAATCCCACCCGGAAAATGTTTTCCATGCCCGCCATGGCCATGCCCTCTTCCTGCATCTGGCTGCCTTCGCGGTACAACACGCCAAGATCGATTCCCGACCAGAAGCGCTCCTCGAAATTGCGCACGGCCTTTTCCGCGGCCGCCAGCACCAGATAGCGCTGGACGATGATGCACCAGGAAATCACCGACAGCGCGATCAGTATGAAGATGACGATCTGCACCTCGATACTGGCGCCGAAAATCAGTTGCAATGGCCCGAGTTCTTCTCCCACTGGTCTGGCTCCGATCGGTGGCTTTATTCCTGGCTGAACAAGTCTTCCGCCGCCGTCTTCGGCGACAGGCCGAAATAGCGCCAGGCGTGGGGAGTGGCGACCCGTCCCCGCGGCGTGCGCATGATCAGCCCCTGCTGAATCAGGAAGGGTTCGATCAGGTCTTCGATGGTATCACGCTCCTCGCCGATGGCCGCCGCCAGGCTTTCCACTCCCACCGGCCCGCCGTCGAACTTGTCGATCATGGTGCGCAGCAGCAGACGGTCCCAGCGGTCGCAGCCACGGGGGTCGATATCGAGCATATCCAGCGCCTTGCCGGCGGAAGTTTCGGTGATCCTGCCGTCCCCGGTCATTTCGGCGAAATCCCGCACCCGCCGCAGCAGGCGGTTGGCGACCCGGGGCGTGCCCCGGGAGCGGCCTGCGATTTCCCGGCTGCCGCCGGGGCTGATTTCCGCCTTGAGAATCCCCGCCGAGCGGATGACGATCCGACCCAGTTCTTCGGCGCTGTAGAACTCCAGCCGCTGCACAATGCCAAACCGGTCGCGCAGGGGCGAGGTCAGCAGGCCGGCCCGGGTGGTGGCGCCCACCAGGGTGAATGGCGGCAGGTCCAGCTTGATGGAGCGGGCCGCCGGACCTTCGCCGATCATGATATCGAGCTGGTTGTCCTCCATGGCGGGGTAGAGAATTTCCTCGATGGCCGGGCGCAGGCGGTGGATTTCATCGATGAACAGCACATCGCCCCGTGCAAGATTGGTGAGAATGGCCGCCAGGTCGCCGGATTTTTCCAGCACCGGGCCCGCCGTGCTGCGAATCGCGACGCCCATTTCATTGGCGACGATCCGCGCCAGGGTCGTCTTGCCAAGCCCCGGCGGGCCGAAAATCAGGCAATGGTCGAGTGATTCCCCGCGCTTGCGGGCGGCGCCGATGAAGATTTCCATCTGCTCCTTCATCTGCTGCTGGCCGATGTAGTCCCGCAAGCGCAGCGGCCGCAGGGAATCCTGCTGGTCTTCAGGCCCGGCGGCTTCCGGCGCGATAATGCGCTGTTCCGGCGGCGGCTCGCTCATGACCGCCCTCCCTTGCCAGGGGTCATGCCCCGCAATGCCAGGCGAATCAGTTCTTCGGTGCTTTGCGCCGCCGGGTTTTCGCGTTCAATGCGGGCGATCACCCGTGCCGCCTGTTGCGGCTTGTAGCCGAGGCTGACCAAGGCCGCAGCGGCTTCGCTGCTGCCTCCGGTTGCCGGCGAGGCTGCGCCCTGGGGCAGGGGAAGCATGCCGCCCCATTCATCGAGGCGGTCCCGCAATTCCACCACGATCCGTTCCGCGGTGCGCTTGCCGATTCCGGGCACGGAACTGAGCCTGGCGGTATCCCCCGCCTGCACCGCGGCGGCGAGTTCGCCGGCGCTCATGCCGGAAAGCAGTGCCAAGGCAAGCCTGGGGCCGACGCCATTGACCCGGATCAGGTACCGGAACAGCGCCTTGTCGGCGGCATCGGGAAAGCCATAAAGCACCTGGGCGTCTTCGCGCACCACCAGATGGGTATGCAGGACGACTTCGGCGCCGGCATCCGGCATCTTGTCAAAAGCGCTCAGGGGAAGCTGTACCTCGTAGCCGACGCCGCCGGCAAGCACCAAAGCCTCCGCCGGCTGCTTGCGGACGAGCTCGCCGCGAAGCTGGCCAATCACGGTCGGTATCGCCTGCGGCTGTAGGAGTGTCCTAGCGCCTCTCTCAGGGGGCTGCCGCCGCTGTGGGCGTGACAGATCGCCACCGCGAGGGCGTCGGCGGCGTCTTCGGCGATGTCGCCGCCAAGCTGCAAGAGAACTTTCACCATGTGTTGCACCTGCTCCTTGCTGGCCGCGCCATTGCCGGCCAGCGCCTGCTTCACCTTGCGCGCGGAATACTCCGCCACTGGCACGCCGCTGAACCGGCAGGCAACCATCGCGCTGCCCCGGGCCTGGCCCAGCTTCAGCGCCGAGGCGGCGTTGCGGCCCATGAACACCTCTTCCACCGCCGCCTCGTCCGGGCTGTATTGCTCGACCACCTGGCGCAAATTGCTGAAGATTTCCCACAGCCTCTCGGGATGCCCGGGTTGCTCCATCCGGATGCAGCCGTGGTCCAGGTGTTCCAGCCGCTCCGGATGCGATTTGAGGATTCCCCAGCCGGTTACCCGGGAACCAGGATCAATGCCGATGATGATGCTCACGCTTGGTTATCGGCAAGAAGCGGAGGAAAAAAAGAATCAGTGTGCTGAATCTTGCAATTGGTCAGCGACTTCAGGCGGGACTCTCGCGTTCGACCAGGCGTTTTGTACGTCGTCCAGGTCTTCCAGATGCTCAAGCAGCTTCAACAGGGTGCTTGCGGAGTCGAGGTCGAGTTCCACTTCGGTGGAAGGCAGCATGGTCATTTCCGCATTGACGAAATCGAGACCCGCGGCGCGGAAGGCGTCCTGCACGGCGCCAAAGTTTTCCAGGCTGGCATGCACCTCGGCGCCGCCGCCTTCGGCTTCAACAATGTCTTCCGCGCCGGCTTCCAGGGCGACTTCCATGATGCGCTCTTCATCCTTGCCGGCGGCAAAGGCGATCACGCCGGTGCGGCTGAACAGATAGGCCACCGAGCCGCTGGTGCCGAGCGAGCCGCCGAATTTGGCGAAGCCGTGGCGGACTTCGGCGGCGGTGCGATTGCGATTGTCGCTGAGGCAGTCGAGAAAGATCGCCACGCCGCCGGGACCATAGCCCTCGTAGCTGAGCTCCTCCATATCATCGCCGCCGGCGGCGCCGGAGCCCCGGGCAATCGCCCGGTCGATGGTGTCCCGGGGCATGTTGGCCCCGAGCGCCTTGTCCACCGCCGCCCGCAGCCGGGGATTGTCATCTGGGGTGCCGCCGCCGAGTCTGGCGGCGACGGTGAGTTCACGGATGATCTTGGTGAATATCTTGCCGCGCCTGGCGTCCTGACCCGCCTTGCGATGCTTGATATTGGCCCATTTGCTATGACCTGCCACGGGGGTGGAATCCGTTCACTGCCGAGGCGGCCGAGGGCGGATGTGCAATTCGCGCAACTGGGCCGCGGATACCTCGCCCGGCGCCGCCGTCAGCGGACAGGATGCCGACTGGGTTTTGGGAAAGGGAATGACATCGCGGATCGAATTCGCGCCGCAAAGCAGCATGGCCAGCCGGTCGAGGCCAAAGGCGATGCCGCCATGGGGCGGACAGCCATAGCGCAGGGCGGACAGCAGAAAGCCGAACTTGCGCTGGGCCTCTTCGGCGTCGATGCCGAGCAGGTCCAATACCGCCCGCTGCATGTCGGGCTGCGATATGCGGATGGAGCCGCCGCCGAGTTCCACTCCGTTGAGCACCATGTCATAGGCCCTGGACAGCGCTTCCAATGGTTTTTCCCGCAGTTCCCCGACGCTGCAGGAAGGCGCGGTAAAGGGGTGGTGCAATGGCGTCAGGCTGCCGTCTCCGGCAGTTTCGAACATGGGGAAATCGACTACCCATAGCGGCTTCCAGCCTTCCCGCACCAGACCAAGGTCCCGGGCCACACGCAGCCGCAGGGCGCCGAGTGATTCATTGACCACGGCGGTCTTGTCGGCGCCGAAGAAGAGAATGTCGCCGGTTTCCGCGGCGCTGGCCTCAAGCAGCCCCCGGATCGTATCGTCATCCATGAATTTCACGACCGGCGATTGCAGGCCGTTCCGGCCCAGGGCCGCATCGTTCAGCTTGATCCAGGCAAGCCCGCCGGCGCCGCGCTTGCGCACGAAATCGGTATAATCGTCGATCTGCTTGCGGCTCAATCCCGCGCCGCCGGGAACGCGCAGGGCGACCACCCGACAGCCATCGCGCCGGGCAGGCTCGCGAAAGACCTTGAAATCCACCTCGCGCATCAGTCCCGCCAAATCGACAAACTCGAGATCTACGCGCAGGTCGGGCTTGTCGGAGCCGTAGCGGCGCAGGGCTTCGGCGTGGCTCAGGCGGACGAACGGCCCTAGTTCCACCTGGATCGTTTCCGCGAACACCTGGCGGATCAGCCCTTCCATGGCTGACATCACCTGCTCCTCGTCGACGAAGGACATTTCCACATCGATCTGGGTGAACTCCGGCTGGCGGTCGGCGCGCAGGTCCTCGTCGCGAAAGCAACGGGCGATCTGGTAGTAGCGGTCGAGGCCGGCCACCATGAGAATCTGCTTGAACAACTGGGGCGATTGCGGCAGGGCGAAGAACCGCGAGGGATGGGTGCGGCTGGGTACCAGATAGTCCCTGGCGCCTTCCGGCGTTGCCCGGGTCAACAGCGGCGTTTCGGTTTCCAGAAACCCATGTTCGTCCAGATAGCCGCGCACGGACCGGGTAAGCAGGGATCGGAAACGCATGCGCTCGGCCATTTCCGGCCGGCGCAGGTCGATATAACGATAGCGCAGGCGAATATCCTCGCTGGCCTCGATGTATTCATCGACGGGAATCGGCGTGGTGTCCGACGCATTGAGAATCTTGAGTTCCCCGCCGAGGACTTCGACTTTCCCGGTGGGCATGTCGGGGTTCACCGTGCCTTGCGGTCGGGCTCGAACCCGACCGGAAATCCGGATCACATACTCGTTGCGGACCTGTTCGGCAATGGCGAAACTTTCTGGCGTGTCCGGGTCGAACACCACCTGGGCGATGCCTTCCCGGTCCCTAAGGTCGAGGAAAATCACCCCGCCATGGTCCCGCCGCCGATGCACCCAGCCACACAGCGCGAGCTCCGCGCCAACATGGGCTTCGTTCAATTCTCCACAATAATGACTGCGCATCCCGCCATCCAGTCTGCCGCTCCAAATCGGGCGGCAAATTATAGCGCGTGAGGCGATTCCCGGTAACTCCTAGCTGGCTTGATTGTGCCGCCGCCGCATAAGGTTATAATATTGCGTTTTTACGGACAGGAGCGGGCTTTCCGCGTCCTGATTCCAAAGTACGCAAGTCTTTCACGGAGAACCAGATGAACGCCCAGCAAAAAGTACCAGTTTCCATCCTCACCGGCTTCCTCGGCTCCGGCAAGACGACCCTGCTCAACCGGATACTGAGTGAAGAGCACGGCAAGCGCATTGCCGTGATCGAAAATGAATACGGAGAGGTCGGCATCGATCAGGCGCTCGTTATCAACGCCGACGAAGAGATCTTCGAGATGGCGAACGGCTGCATCTGTTGCACGGTGCGCGGAGACCTGATTCGCGTGCTCGGCAATCTCATGAAGCGCCGCGACAAGTTCGACTATGTGCTGGTGGAAACCACGGGGCTC
>JAJDSZ010000009.1 GCA_022827425.1 Pseudomonadales bacterium
AGTCAGCGCCGATTCGTAGTTCATGCGCGACTGTTCCTCGGTCCAGAAAAACTCGCCCTCCTCGAGCGTCTGCAAGCGAAAATTGCTCGACCGGTAATGACATTGTATGCAGCGCACATTGCCTTCCCGTTTCGCCAGGAAAATAGGCTGCACTTCATTCATGAAATAGTCGAAATCGGGAACGACGCCGCCGGACTGGGCGAAACCCGAACCACTGACGACAAGCGCGGCAAGCAGGAAAGAGATACGAGTCAACATGGCAAGCCTCCGAATCGGCTGGGATATCGGGCTAAGCGCCATCCGGGATAGTAGGCAATATCGGGAAGAGTGTAAAACGCGGCAATTACTTGCCATATGCCGATGATTCCGTTATTTTTACGGTAAAAATAACGGAATCATCGGCATGTATCAAAGACTGCTCCCGCTTCCAAAAAGCAGTTTCTTCCTTTTCGGGCCTCGCGGTACGGGAAAATCCGTCTGGCTGCAACAGGTATTGGCCGAGTCGCCTTTACGCATCGACCTGCTCAGGTCCAGCGAATTTCTTCGCTACAAGCGCGACCCCGGACTGCTGGCGCGGGAAGTCGCCGCCCTGGGCGGGCAATCGGCCTGGGTCATCATCGACGAAGTGCAGAAACTGCCAGAACTGCTTGATGAAGTTCACGCCCTGCTGTTTGCGAGCCGCAGGCTCCGGTTCGCGCTCTCCGGTTCGAGCGCCAGAAAGCTGAAGCGTTCGGAAGCGAACATGCTGGGCGGGCGCGCGCTTTCCAGGCGGATGTTTCCCCTGAGCATGCTGGAGACGGAAGCGGATTTCAGCCTGGGAAACGCGCTGTGCTACGGACAACTACCCATGAGCGTGACTGTCGCCACTGAAGAAGAAAAGGCCGATTTCCTCGACGCCTATATCGAGAATTACCTGAAAGAGGAGATCCAGCAGGAAGCGCTGACCAGAAACCTCGACAGTTTCTATCGCTTTCTCACGATTGCCGCCACGGTCAACGGTCAACTTCTCAACGTCGCCAATATCGCGCGCGAGGTGGGCGTTGCCCGTTCCACGGTCCAGGGATACTTCAGTATTCTTGAGGACACACATCTGGGCTGGTATCTGCCTGCCTGGCGCAATCGGACGAAGGTGAAAGAAGTGGCTCACGTCAAGTTCTACCTGTTCGATTGCGGCGTACAGCGCGCGCTGGCCGGCCTGCACCGCGATAATCCTTCATCCGAAGAGACGGGAACCTTGTTCGAGACTTTTGTCCTCAATGAATTCAGGGCGCTCAATTCCTGGCTTTCGCTAGGCGCGCGATTCCATTTCTGGCGCACTCCGTCGGGAAACGAAGTGGATTTGATCTGGCGACACGGCAATCGCGCCGCGGGATTCGAGATCAAATCCACTTCGGGGTGGAAAAGTTCGTTCAACAAGGGGCTGAACGCTTTGCTGGAATCAGGCGAAATCGAGCAAGCTTTCGGGGTGTACCGGGGGGAACGCGCGCAGAAATACGACGACGTGATCGTGCTTCCCTGGGCAACCGCGATCAAGATGGCCGCGGAAGGGAAGTTTCTTTCCTGACCCGAGAGCCTGCGCCGAATGTCGAGTTAATTCGACAATTTGATTTTTGTCGATTAGGCTCTACGAAATTGAAATTGCAGAGTTGACTCGACAAATGAGCAATGATCAGGAACGAGACCAACTGCTCGAAATCGCCCGGGGCTGGAGTTTCTGGGACCGTGAGCCGCCGAAGTCCGTGACGCGGGACATCGAATTGCCCAAGGCGTTGTCCCCCCGCACCGCTCTTGTCATCCAGGGGGTGCGCCGCTGTGGCAAATCCACCCTGCTCACCCAGTTGATCGGCCGCTACGGGCTGGAGCGGAAAAACTGCCTGTTCGTCAACTTTGAGGACCCCCGCCTCGCTGGCAGTCTGCACTTTGAAAGCCTGGAGAAACTCACCGCGGCATTCGCCGCCGCAAGGCCGGATGCGGCGCCGCTCACGATTTTTCTGGACGAAATTCAATGGGTGAAGGGTTGGGAGAAATGGCTGAGTTCGAAGCTCGAACGACCCGACCGCTTCCAGTTCGTGTTCAGCCGTTCCAATGCCCATCTGCTTTCGGGGGAGCTGTCCTCCGCCCTGACCGGCCGGCACATCATAGCAGAACTGTTTCCCTTCGACCCGGCCGAATTCCACAAGCTTCGCCCGGAAGCTTCGCTCGCGGAATACCTGCATCACGGCGGCTTCCCGGAACCGCTCCGCAGCGAAGACGGAGACCTGCTGCTGCGCCAGTACTTCAGAGACATATTGCAACGCGACGTGCGCGAGCGGGTCGGCGCGCGATCGTCGCTCAGCCTCAGGCAAGTCGCGCAGATGGTCTTCGAGTCCGCGGGCTCGGAACTCAGCCTGCGCAGGATCGCCACCGCCAGCGGCGTCGCGGTTGAAACCGTAGCGGCTTATCTTGAAGCCTGCGAGCAGGCCTACCTGCTTTTTTCCTGCCCGTGGTTCGCCTTCTCGGAACGCAAACGCTCGCACCGCAACCGGAAGTACTATCCCGTCGATACGGCCCTGCGGCGGGTTTCGGTGACGCGCGCGGGTCGGGATTTGGGCAAGGCGCTCGAATGCGCCACTTTCGTGGAACTGAGAAAGCGCGGGTTCGATGTGTTTTACTGGCGGGATACCGCCGGCGAGGTGGATTTCGTCGTTCAGTCCGGCGAAGGCCCGATACCGATCCAGGTCACGCTCGACGGTGCCGCCGAACGCCGCATGCGCTCGCTGGACGCCTTCCACGAAACTTTTCCTGGCGCCGGAGAAGCCGTGATCGTAACCATGGACAATTTTCCGGAAATCCTTGCGACTATCTCGCCCCCCGGTCTGGAGACGCCATAGCGCAGGTTCGCGAAGGCGCCCGTCGCCGCGGCAGCAGGGGTTGACTTTAACGATTCGCGTCCGGTCGTTATCGGCTATCGAGAACTGCCGGGGCCGCGATGATCCGCGTGCTGATCACGGAGTACTCAGCCAACCCAGGGAGATTCCGCGACTTCGCGCGGAATGACACCAATCGGGATTGTGCAGCCGTGATTCGCGGAGGATTCCGCGATTTCGCGCCAAATGACGGTATCGAGGCTCGCCATGGCGAGAGCCGCGGCTGTGCTAACAGTTCCCGTGGAACGATCAATCAGGCATGCGCGCCGCCCGAATCTCGATTTCCAGCAGCCAGCCGTCCACCACCAGGTCGGCTATTTCCAGAAACGATCGCACGGGCTTGTTGGGATTTTCCTCGGTGCCGAAGAATTCGAGATACCCTTCGTTGAACGCCGCGAAATCCACATTGCCGTCTTCATCGGCCACGGCGAATACCCGCACCTGCACGACATCGCTCATCGACCAGCCCAGCCCTTCCAGCGTGTCCCTGAAGCGGCTGAAGGTATCGACCGCCTGCTGGCGAATGTCGCCCCAGGTGCCGTCTTCCTGCTGCCGCGCGCCCGTGCCGCTCAGATACAGGGTTTCGGCGCCCGGCGGAATGGTAATTGCGGTATAGAACAGATTGCCTTCGTTATGCCGGGTGATTTCCTGCGCGGCGGCCAGCGGCGTAAACGCGAGTGCCAGGACGACGAAAGCGGTTTTGAATACTTGCATGGGATTTTCCTCAATCATTGATGGGTTGGTGCCGCGGCTTCCGCTCCCCCGGCTTCTACACCGAGGAAACGCTGGGTAATCATGCCGCTGGTTATGGCGCCGTTGACGTTCAGCGCCGTGCGCGCCATGTCGATCAGCGGTTCGATGGAAATCAGCAAGGCCGCCACGGTGACCGGAAAGCCCATGGCCGGCAATACCACCAGCGCCGCGGCGGTGGCGCCGCCGCCGACCCCGGCGATGCCGAACGAGCCGATGGCGATGATCAATACCAGGCTGGCGATGAAGCCGAAATCGATATCGACGCCCATGGTCGGCGCGACCATCACCGCCAGCATCGCCGGGTAGATGCCGGCACAGCCGTTCTGTCCGATGGTGGCGCCGAAGGAAGCGGCGATGTTGGCGACCGGAGGCGCCACGTTCAGTTCCTCGACCTGGGCGCGGAT
>JAJDSZ010000029.1 GCA_022827425.1 Pseudomonadales bacterium
AGGAATTCGCGAAAGCGAATTTTCGCTTTCGCGAATTCCTACGGCGCAGGCTCCTAAGGGGATGGGGCCGCCGCGTCTCCCGTGGCTTCCCGGAAATGCTCGTCCACCAGTTCCAGAATGCGGGAAGCGGTCAACTGGGCCACGCGCTGGCCGTTGATGAACATCACCGGCGTCGAGCGCACGCCGGCGGAATTGCCGCCGCGCTGGTCGCCGCGAACCTTGGCGACGACCGCCCCGCTTTCCACATCGGCCCGTAGCTGGTCGAGGTCGAGTTCCAGATTTTCCGCATAGCTCTCGAATTCGCTTTCCACATCGGGGAGGAAGGACCACACCGGCTGGTTGACGAAGAGGAAGTCGTGCATTTCCCAGAAACTCCCCTGGCGGCCCGCGGCTTCGGCATAGAGCGCCGCGGTCCAGGCGTGTGGATTGCTCGCCGTCAGCGGGTAATGCCGGAAAATCAGGTGGGCGCGGTCCTCGATGCGCGACCACAGCCGCGCCATGAGCTGGTTTTCGGTGGCGCAGGCGGGGCATTGGAAATCGGCGTACACCACAATGCTCACCGGAGTCTCCGGGTTGCCGCGGATATGGTCGTTGGGCGCCACCTCCACCGGGGAATAGGTGGGACCCTGGGTCGCCAATACCCAGACCACAAGCAAACCCAGCGCCGGCAGCGCAACGAACAGGCCGAGCCTGGCGAGCACCTGCCGCCGCTGCTGCTTCTGCCTTGCCGCCTGTTGCTTGGCCTGACGGACTTGCCGCTGCTTTTCGCGTCGGTTCATGGGGTGGGATTTTCGCCCAGGAAAGTTTTCAGGTCCACCCGGTATCGTGCAGGAATTTTCATGCCGGCTCGCTTCCGGAAACCGTTGAATGCAGTTTGCCGTCCGCCAGACGGGTGGCGATTCGGGCGCCGGGGCCTGCCTCGTCCACGCTGCGGATCACCCGGCCCGATTCATCGAGGGTGATGCTGTAGCCGCGGGCAAGGGTATTGAGCGGGCTGGTGGCGTGGAGGCTGCGGCTGAGGACTTCAAGCCGGGGTTTGTCGCGCTGGATGCGGGATTGCAGCGCCCGCTGCAAGCGCAGCGGGGCGCCTGCAAGTGCCAGCCGCAATTGCTCGACCCGCCGGATGGGGGCGTTGTGTTTCAACCCTTGCCGCAGCAGATTGACCCGCTGGCGCTTGCCGTCGAGCAGGGTTTTGCCGGCGCGCCGCATTCGCTGGCTGAAATCATCCAGGGTCTGGGCGTGGTCCTGAAGTCTTCTCCCGGGGCTTTGCAGGCGCCTCGCGGTGAGTTCGAGGCGCTCGCGCCGGTGTTCGAACTGCTGGCGCATGCGGTTTTGCAGCTTGCCGAGTTGTGCCCGCAGCAGATCGGAATACTCCTGCCGCGAGGGGCTCATCAGTTCGGCGGCCGCCGAGGGGGTGGGAGCGCGCAGGTCGGCCACAAAGTCGGCGATGCTGAAATCGATTTCGTGGCCCACCGCGCTGGTCACCGGCAATTCGCTGGCGAAGATGGCCCGGGCGACACTTTCCTCATTGAAGGCTTGCAGGTCCTCGGCTGAGCCGCCGCCGCGGCCCACAATCAGCGCTTCCAGCCCGAGTTTGTGGCGCAGGGCGTTGGCGGTCCCGATGGCCTGGCAGATCTGGGATGGGGCCTGTTCTCCCTGCACGGCGACGGGAATCAGGGTAAGGCGGATGGCGGGAAAGCGGCGCCGGAAAACGCTGAGCATATCTCGCAGGGCGGCGCTGGATTCGGCGGTTATGAGCCCGATATGGCGGAAACCCGCGGCCACTGGCTTTTTCCTGTCGCCATCGAACAGGCCCTCGGCCTGCAAGCGGGCCTTCAGGAGTTCAAAGGCCCGGCGCAGCTCGCCGGCGCCGGTGGCTTCCATGGCGGTCACATTGAGCTGGAATCTGCCCCGGGTCTCATAGATCGTCAGGTCTCCCCGGGCGGTTATCCGGTCCCCGTCGCCGGGCTGGAAGCGAACCCGGACGGCGGCGCCGCGGAACATGACGCAGTCAAGCTGGGCGCCGCGGTCCTTGAGGGTAAAGTACCAGTGGCCGGGAGCCGACTTCTTCAGCCCGGAGATTTCGCCTTCCACCCGAATCCCGGAAAAGCCCTCTTCCACAAGCTGCCGGGCGAGCCGGTTGATCTGGCTTACGCTCCAGACGTTTTCTCCCACATCCAGTAAATTCATTCAAAAAAATGATTTGGATCAGTTGGTTAAGGTAAACACATACAGCGCGTTATGACCATCGGGGCTGCGCAATTCCGGAGCGAGGAAATTGCCGATGCGCCAGGGACTGCCGCCTTCGCGCCCGGCGGGTATCGCCACGTATTGCTTGCCGTCCACGGCATAACTCATGGGGAATCCCTGGGCCGAAGTCGCCAGGCGGCTGCGCCAGAGCGTCTCGCCGGTGGCCACGTCGATGGCATGGACGTAGCGGTCGAAATCGCCGATGAAAATCAGGCCGCCGGCGGTGGCCAGGGCCGCGGTGAGAAAAGGCGCCCGCTGTTCGATGCTCCACCGCTCGCGCATGGATTCCACGTCATAGGCCGCGAGCTTGCCGAATTGCCCTCCGGTGCCGGGCATTTCCATCCACATGCGGTCGCCCTGGGTGCCGCCGGAGCCGATTTCGAAAGTGATCTCCCTGGGCGACATTTCCATGCACGACTGGCTCAGGGGAATCACGAGTTGCCTGCTGGGCGGGTGATAGGCGCTGGCCTGCCAGTTGTGGCCGCCGGCGGTGGAAGGGCAGACCGAAAGCCATTCTCCCACCCGCATGTTGCGGATATCGTCGCGGTAGCGCACATCGCCGGTTTCCAGATTGACTTCGGAAAACACATTCTGGAACACCGTCTGCCGCAGGCCGAGAAACTCGCCGCTGCGGCGGTCGAGTTTCCACAGGATGCCGCTTTTGCCTATGGTGAGCAGCCAGGGTTCGTCGAACAGGTCCACCAGCACCTGTTCAAAGGACTCGTCCATGTCCAGGGATTCTCCCGGCACGTGCTGGCGGTACCAGACCAGGCGGCCGTCGCTTGGGTCCAGGGCCAGGGTGGAATTGGTGTACAGCGCGGCGTCTTCGGTGGTGAGGCCGCGGCTCACCGCCATCCAGGGCTTGGCCTGGGCGGTGCCGAAGAAAACCAGGCCGAGTTCCGGGTCCCAGCTTCCCGTCATCCAGACATCGCCGCCGCCGCGGAATGCCAGCGGCAGCTCGCCCCAACTGTCGCCCCCGGGTTCTCCCGGCCTGGCGATGGTGTAGGTGCGCCAGAGTTCGGCGCCGGTCGCGGCGTCGTGTCCGCTGATGAAACAGCTATCCTCGAAGAAGCGGCCGCAGCCGGTAATGCCGTTGACCACCACGCCGTCGGCCACGATGGGTCCGCTGGTATTGGAGTAACCCAGCGCGTTGTCGGCGATTTCCACGTCCCAGACTTCGGCGCCGGTGCGGGCGTCCAGGGCCACCAGATGGGCGTCGGTGGTGGCGACATAGATCAGGTCCCGCCACAGCGCCAGGGTGCGCAGCAGATAACCGGGCCGCTCGCCTTCGGGAAACTGGCGGCGATACTCCCACAGCAGATTGCCGTTGCGGCCATCGAGGGCCTGTACCACATTGCCGTAATTGGGCAGGTAGATGACGCCGTCGCGCACCAGCGGCGCCGGCTGGCTGCGCCCGGGCTCCATGCCCCAGACCCAGGCGAGGCTGAGATTCGCGACATTTCCGGTATTGATTTCATCCAGCGGCGTAAAGCCCTGGCTTTGTGGCGTGCGCCGCCACCAGATCCAGTCTTCCGCGGCGGGTTCGGTCAGTTCCGCCGTGCTGACGTCTCGATAGGCATCGGCTTCGCTCCAGGTCCGGGTCAGCCCGCGCCCGGTGCGGTAAATGGTGGCGATTTCGGGAATGGCATTGCGTGAATCCGGCGAAGGCACGGTACCCGCAAGCCCGGGAACCGGCGTTCGCGAGGGCGGGGCCTGACCGCTTTCCCCGCCGGGGAAAAGCACTTCGGGAGAATTCGCCGCCAGGGCATCGGCTGAAGCTGGAACACCATTGGCCTGGAGCAGGAAGGCGATCAGTTCGACATACTCATCATCTCTCAACGAGCCCGGCGCCTGGGTGGGCATGGTGCGCCGCAGCAGGTCGAGCATCTGACCCGGTGTGCGGTTGCGCCAGTTGTCGACAAAATTGCCGCCGCGCAGGGCGACGGCCTCGAATGATCCTTGCAGGTCGGGCAGGTGGCAGGCGGCGCAGTGCCGCCGGTACAACTCCGCGCCGCGCTCGGCCTGTTCGCTCCGGTAGCCGGCCTGGTTCAGTTGCTGGGCGTGCGCGGACGCCACGCCGAGCAGCAAGACCAATGCCAGGGCAGGAACCCGGGAGCCCTGACGTCGCATGGTTTTCGATCCCGTGTTTTAGTTGGCGAAGCTCACTCTTCCAGGCTCAGGGTTTCCTGCCGCGCCCGCCGCTGGGCCAGCGCCTGGGCGAACTCTTCCTCGTTGACGTAGGTGATGCCAACCCAGGCGTGGCTCATTTCGTCGACGCCGCGGCGACCGAACACCACCCACTGCTCCGGATCGGGATTGATCGGGTTGTTGGCGGTATTGTCGAACACCGAAGTGAATTGCAGCACGGTGCCCGTCGGCAGCAGGGGCTTGGCGTGATCGTCGTAGATATAGGCGATCTGCCAGTTGTGGTCGTACTTGTTGACTTGGCTCAGCACTTCGCGCCTGCCATCGGGGTAGATGGCTTCCATGGTCATCACCTTGCCGCGCATGTGCAGGTGGGGCCGGTAGCTGTGGACGATCGCCGGCCCGTCCAGCACATGGGTGCCTTGCAGCACCTGATAGCCATGGGGCGGAATCACGATGTCCTGGCCCCGGGCCATGCCATTGAGGCCGTCCACCCGGAACAGCACTTCGCCCGCGGTTTCGAGTTCCGGGGTCACGCCGTCGGGATAGAACCACAGGCCGACTTCAACCACGTCCCGCGGCGCTTCGGTGCCGATGGGGAAATAGTGCAGGTTCCAGGCGATGGTGCCATTGGGCGGGACCCGCATGCCGGTGCCTTCGGGATAGACTTCCCAGGATTTGCCCACCCCGTAGCGCGCCAGACCCACCGAACGCTGTTCGCCTTCCGGGATCAGCACCGCGTGGCCGTGGTGCACGACTTTCCTGCCCAGGGGATAGGAAGGCTTGAACTCGGCGGCGCGCAGCCAGCGCTCCTTGTCGAGGCCGGTGAATTCGACCCGCGGCTCCCACCATTGATCCTGGCCGTTGGCGATGACGTCATAGGGGCGGGAGCGCACGATCACGTCCGGCGGGCCGAGTTGTTCGGCGAGTTGCCAATCCCCGCCGGAAGGCAATTCCAGCGGTGGCGGCAGGTCCGCCGGGTCTCCCTCGGGTGCGCCGGCGTCCACCCAGGCGGAAATCATGGCGATCTGATCGTCGCCGAGGGAAGCGTCATTCTTGAAGTCCTGGATGCCGATGCCGGTGTCCACATGCCAGGGCGGCATGATGCGCTTGCTCGTGCGGTCCTTGATCAGGAAGGCGAAGGGCTGGACCTGCCGGTAGTTCATCAGCGGCATGGGGCCGATGCCTTCCGGGTTGTGACAGCTTACGCACTTCTCCCGCAGGATCGGCGCGATGTCACGGGAATAGGTCAGGCCATCCCGGGCAGAGGCGATACCGGAAACTCCGGCGCCCACGCTGGCAAGCAGCGCGAGCCGGATGCCGATTTTCGTGGTTCTGTTCATGGTCTGGTCCCGCATTGGAGAGAAGGGGGTTAACGCCTAATCGGCCACTGTAACATGGAACCAGGCGTTGGTGTGACAGCAATAGAACTCGAACGCGGCGATGTCGTCGATGGTCTGCATCCGGATGACGTATTCGCCGGGTTCGCTGAACGTGGCCCGCACCGTGGCCGGCCCGGAACCCGTCGCGAAATCGTATTCGCGATTGTCGAAACCGACGCTGCCGGCGCCGCTGTGGTGGGCCCAGCCAACCCAGATTTCCGGCTCCTCGTGCTCGATCCAGGCGCGCAGGGTGAGCGGCTCGCCGACCCGGGCCTCAAGCCCGCGGAGCTCGATGCCGCGCCGGCCGCGGACGGCCTCGCCGTTTTCCTCCAGCGCCACCAGCGGCGCGATATCGCCGCGGCCGCCCGAGGCGGGCTCGTCCATGACATAGGGCGGAATGATCTTGCCCGGGACTTCCAGGGTCTGGCCATTGCTCGTCAGCCGCCAGACGATGCGGTCGTCGGCGCTGAAATCCGCCGGCACATCCACGGTGAAGGCGCAGAACACATGGCGGTAGGCCGGTGGCAGCGGATCGAAGTGGGTGGGCACCAGGGCGTCGGGAAAACGTTCGTCGAACTCGTTCAACTCGCCCCTGGGCAAATCGAAGGACTGCTCGGTATTGAGGGTGAAATAACTGAAACAGAGGGTGCGGACGCCGTCGGGGTTGGTCCACCAGCCGTCGAACAGGGGAATCAATGGCTGGCCCGCGGGCCGCACCAGGTCGGCGGACCAGGTCTGGTTCGATTGCAGGATCTGCTGCGCCCCGGCGGGCAGGGCCAGGGCGCAGCAAACAAAGGCAAGAGCGGACTTGCAACAGCGCATTGCCTGTCCCTCGTTCGCCAGACTGAAAATCATTCCCTCACCATCAGAAACCGCAGTTCGCCTTCGCATAGAATACCCGACCCAATGGGTACTGCAAAGAGGCTGCCGCGCCCGCCAGCAATTCCCATTGCGGCGCTGCGAAGCTTGGAAACGCTGTGCTAGACTCGCTCGACAGGCAACTTCCCATTCAGGGGCATCGTATGACACCCTTTCCCGAATTCCCGCTTTCCACCACGGTATTCCTGACAGTTTCGCTGTTTGCTGGAGCGGTTCAGGCCCAGTACGGCGCCCCCGGCGGCGAATGGCCCACCTATGGCGGCGACCTCGGCCACACCCGCTATGCCGCGCTGGATGGCATTGACGCCTCCAATTTCGCCGAGCTCGAAGTGGCCTGGCGCTTCAAGACCGACAATCTCGGCCCGAGCCCGGAGTACCGCCTGCAATCGACGCCGCTGATGGTGGACGGCGTGCTCTATTCCACCGGCGGCACCCGGCGGGCGGTGGTGGCGCTGGATGCGGCAACCGGCGAGTTGCTGTGGACTTTCAGCCTGCGCGAAGGCGAGCGCGGCGAAGTGGCGCCGCGGCAGTTGTCGGGCAGGGGCCTTGCCTTCTGGCGGGAAGGCGGCGAGGCCAGGGTGGTTTACGTCACTCCCGGCTACCAGATGGTGGCGCTGGATGCGGCAACCGGCAGGCCCGACGAGGGTTTTGGCGAAAACGGCGTGGTTGACCTGATGCGGCAACTCGACCAGCCGCCCGATCTCGCCCTGGGCCAGATCGGCCTCCACGCCACTCCCATCATCGCCAAGGACGTCATCATCGTCGGCGCCGCCCACCGCACCGGGGGCAATCCGCCAAGCCGGGAAAACGTCAAGGGTTTCGTGCGCGGCTACGATATCCGCACCGGCGAAAGGCTGTGGATCTTCCACACGGTCCCCATGCCCGGGGAATACGGCTACGAGACCTGGGAAGGCGATTCGGCATCCTACACCGGCAATACCGGCGTGTGGGCGCAGATTTCCGTGGACCCGGAACTCAACATGGTCTACCTGCCCGTGGAAGCCGCCACCGGCGACTACTACGGCGCCTATCGCCCCGGCGACAACCTGTTCGCCGAAACCCTGCTCGCGGTGGATCTCCACAGCGGCGAGCGGCAATGGCATTTCCAGTTGGTGCACCACGGCATCTGGGACCAGGACATCCCCTGCGCTCCCATCCTGCTGGATATCAATGTGGACGGTCGCCTGATCAAGGCGGTGGCCCAGCCCACCAAGCAGGCATTCCTCTATGTGTTCGACCGGGAAACCGGCGAGCCGGTCTGGCCCATTGTCGAGCAACCCGTTCCCGGCGGCGACGTGCCGGGGGAATGGTATTCGCCCACCCAACCCATTCCCACCAGGCCGCCTGCCTACGACCGCCAGGGCGTTACCGGGGATGACCTGATCGACTTCACTCCGGAATTGCGCGCCCGGGCGCTGGAAATCGCCTCCTGGTATCAGATGGGGCCATTGTTTACGCCACCTGTGGTAAGCAACATCGACGGCCCGCTCGGCGTGTTGATGGCGCCGTCCACCGGCGGCGGCACCAATTGGCCCGGCGGCTCCTACGACCCGGAAACCGGCATTCTCTACGTGTCCTCCAACAGTTCAGTGGGCAGTCTCGCCGTGGTTCCGCCGTATCCCGGCCAGTCCGACATGGCGTACATCCAGGGCAATGCCGCCACCGGGCCGCGAACCTCCGGCGGCGCCGGCTCCTCGGCCGGCGGCGGCCGCACCGAATTCAACGCCGCCCAGCGCGAACGGCCCACCTCCAGCCGCGGCCGCCCGCCGGTCGGCCTGCTCGTCAATGGCCTGCCATTGCTCAAGCCGCCCTATGGCGTGATCACCGCGGTGGACATGAACCGCGGCGAAATCGCCTGGAAAATCCCCCATGGACAGACCCCGGACCGCATCCGGGCCAATCCGGCCCTCAAAGGCATCGACCTGCCCCGCACCGGCCAGGGCGCATCCGTGGGCACCCTGGTCACCAAGACCCTGCTGATCGCGGGCGAAGCCGAAATGACCACCGGCGAAGACGGCGCATCCCGCGCCATGCTCCGCGCCTACGACAAGGCCAGCGGCGCGGAACTCGCCGCCCTTCCGCTCCCCGCCCCCCAGACCGGCTCGCCCATGACCTACGAACTCGACGGCGAGCAATACCTGGTCATCGCGGTAAGCGGCCGAGGCTACTCCGGAGAACTCATCGCCTTTCGCGAGCCTTGACATCCTCTCCAGATGTGCCTGTTTTTCGGCTTCGGCCAGGGGCGCGGCGATAGCGAATTTTCGCCTTCGCGAATTCCTACGGCGCAGGCTCCTGGCCCAGAAGGTATTCGATGAGTGCTTTTTGGGTATGCAGGCGGTTTTCGGCCTCATCCCAGACCACCGAATCTTCGCGCTCAAGCAATTCGGCGCTGACTTCCTCGCCGCGGTGGGCGGGAAGGCAATGCATGAACAGCGCATCCGGCGCCGCGCCGGACAGCAACTCGCTATTGACCTGGAATCCGGCGAAAATCTCCCGGCGGTCCGCGCTTTCCTCCTCCTGCCCCATGCTGGCCCAGACATCGGTGACCACGAGCTCGGCGTCGCGAACCGCCGCCGCCGGGTCGCGGCCAAGGGAAACCTGGTCGCCATGTGTCTTGAGCAGGTCCGCCCGGGGCTCGAAACCCGGCGGGCAGCAGATGCGCAACCGGAAATCAAAAGCCGCCGCGGCGTTGATGTAGGACTGGCAGACGTTGTTGCCATCGCCAATCCAGGCCACGGTCTTGCCGGCGATGGCGCCGCGGCGTTCCACGAAGGTCTGGATATCGGCGAGCAATTGGCAGGGATGGAAATCGTTGCTCAAGGCATTGATCACCGGCGCCCGGGAATGCGCCGCGAAACGTTCGAGCAGGGCATGATCAAAGGTGCGGATCGCCACACAGTCCACCATGCGGGAGATCACCCTGGCAGTGTCTTCGACGGGTTCGCCCCGGCCGAGCTGGCTGTCTCCGGTGGTCATGAAGATGCTGGCGCCGTCCATTTGCGCCATGGCGGTTTCAAAGCCGATGCGGGTGCGGGTGGAAGCCTTCTCGAAGATCAGCCCAAGGGTCTTGCGGCGAAGGTCCGCGGCAAGCCCCGGCTCCGCCTTGAGCGCGATGGCCCGCCGCACGATGGCTTCGAGGTCGGCCGGGGGCAAATCATTGAGCGTCAGGAAATGGCGCACGCCGCTACCTGTAATGTCCTAGATTCAGGGAAGCGGCGGATTCTAGCGGCAATTGCCAAAACCCGCAATCAATGAAAGCATCCATCTGAAGCAGAGCGATTGAGTCATGAAAAGATCCATTACAAAAACCCTGATTGCCTCGTCATCGCTGTTGGCTTATCAGGCCCAGGCGCAGATCGAAGTCATCGAAGTCACCGCAACCCGGCGGCCCGAAGTGGCCCAGGATGTTCCCATCGCCCTGCGGGCGCTCAGCGCGGAAACCCTGGAACAGCTCAATATCCGCAATTTCAGCGACTATCTCGCCCATATGCCGGGTCTCACCGCCGGCGGCAGCGGGCCGGGCCAGGGCACGATCTATATCCGCGGCGTGGCTTCCACCACGCCGACGATTTCCGTCGCCGCCGTGGCGGGGCTGACTCCCAATGTGGCCCTGTATCTCGACGAGCAGCCAGTGACCCAGCCTGGCCGCAATCTCGACGTCTACGCCGCGGACCTGGAAAGGGTGGAAGTGCTTTCCGGCCCCCAGGGCACCCTGTTCGGCGCCAGTTCCCAGGCGGGCAACGTGCGATTGATCACCGCCAAACCCGATCTCGAAGGTTTTTCCTCCCGGGTTTCCGTGGGCGCCTCGGCGAACTCGAAGCCGTGCTTGCCACCGCCTGGCTCGACCGCGAAGTCGACAGCGTCATCGATTACACCGACTACCTCTTCATAGGCCAGTATCTGCCGTACTACATCTGCGACGCTTCGGTGACCTATCCCTCCGAGGCGCCCGCGGGGAACTGCCACGACGCCCGCACCCTGCTGGGCGGCAACACCAAGTCCACCGTCTTTTCCCGGGAACTGCGCTTCAACACGCCCCGGGACAGCCGCCTGCGCTCCACCTTCGGCGTCTTCTTCAGCGATACCGAAATCCTGGAACTGAATGATTTCACCTATCCCTCTTCGGTGTACGCCGAGAGCTTCACCCCCGGCGCATTCGGCTTCGCGCCCAATTACCCCCTGCCGGGCGCCTGGCGGCAGGACCCGGGGCCTTTTCCGGAAGGCGTGGTGTTCCGCAACGATATTCGCCGCACCGATGAGCAATACGGGGCTTTCGCCGAAGCAAGCTGGGAACTGATACCCGATACCCTCAGGCTCACCGCCGGCATCCGCAACTACGAAATCGATGTGGACCTGGAGGGCAGCGCCAATGCGCCGGGCTTCCAGGCGAGCCTGCGGCATCGCTCTCCTTCCGGGTGGCCACCGCATGAGATTCCCCGCGACTCCGCTTCGCTTCGCGCGGAATGACGGAAGAAGGGGAAATTCGCTCTCTTCTTCTGGAACCCGGTGGGAAGCGCAAGATATACTGGCGGTCGAGCGGCAACCGGTTTTCAAAGACAATAACACGGAGGAAACATGGAAGCGGAACCCGAAACCCGGCGCGGCGGCATACGCTACGAGCCCGATGAAAGCCCGGCGCCTGAACTGGCCGCCGGACTGGGCATCCAGCTTGCGCTGCTTTGCGTCGCCGGCATCGTGCTGACCCCTGCCATCGTCATCCGCGCCGCCGATGGCGGCGAAAGCTATCTCAACTGGGCGGTGTTCGCCGCGGTGATCGTCAGCGGCCTGAGCACCATCATCCAGGCCCTGCGCATCGGCCGCATCGGCGCCGGCTATGTGCTCGCCATGGGCACTTCGGGGGCCTTTATCGCGGTATGCGTCACCGCCCTCGTCCAGGGCGGCCCCGGCGTGCTCGCCGCGCTGGTGATCGTTTCCTCGCTGTTCCAGTTCCTGCTTTCCGCGCGGCTGTCGCTGTTGCGGCATGTGCTCACGCCCATCGTTTCGGGCACGGTGATCATGCTGATACCGGTTACCGTGATGCCCATCGTGTTCGACCTGCTGCTCGATGTTCCCGAAACCGGCGATCCCGCCGCGGCGCCCATCAGCGCGCTGGCGACGCTGCTCGTGGTGGTGGTCATCGCGCTCAAGGCCACCGGCGCGCTGCGCCTCTGGGCCCTGGTGATCGGCGTGGCGGCGGGTTCGCTGATATCCGCCCTGTTCGGGCTGTATGACGTGCAGCGGGTGCTCGACGCCGGCTGGATCGGCCCGCCCGCCGCGGGCTGGCCCGGCGTCAGTTTTGCCTTCGGCCCGGTTTTCTGGACCCTGCTGCCGGGCTTCATCTTTGTCACCCTGATCGGGGCGATTGAAACCATTGGCGATTCGGTTGCGATTCAGCGGGTTTCCTGGCGCAAGCCCCGGGCGGTGGATTTCCGCGCCGTGCAGGGCGCCGTGGGGGCCGACGGGCTCGGCAATCTGCTTTCCGGCCTGCTGGGGACCGTGCCGAACACGACCTATTCCTCAAGCGTTGCCGTCACGGAATTGACCGGCGTGGCTTCGCGCCGGGTGGGCATCGCCCTGGGCCTGACTTTTCTTGTGGTGGCGTTTTCCCCGAAATTTCTCGCCATCATCCTCGCCGTGCCGGGTCCGGTGGTGGCGGCCTATACCTCGGTGCTGCTGGCGATGCTGTTCGTGCTCGGCATGAAGATCGTGATCCAGCATGGCGTGGATTACCGGGGCAGCGTGATCGTGGGGGTGTCGTTCTGGATCGGCGTCGGCTGCCAGAACAATCTGATTTTCCCGGAAATCCTCTCCGGCTTCGCCGGCGGGCTGTTGCAGAACGGCATGACGGCGGGCGGGCTCAGCGCGATTCTCATGAACGGTTTTGTGCTGGCGGCCTCCCCGCGCCGCCGTCAGCTTGAATTGCCCCTGGCCACGGCTTCGCTGCCCCGGGTGCGCGAATTCCTGGCGCTGTTCATCGCCCGCAATGGCATGGGGGAACCGCTTTCGAGCCGGCTCGAACTGGCCAGCGAGGAAACCCTGCTGACGCTGATGGACGAAAGCGGCGCCGGGACGCCCCGCAACCTGCGCATCGCCATCTGGCGCGACGGCGGCGAAGCCGTGCTGGAATTCATCGCCTCCCCGGGCGGGGAAAACATCGAAAACCTGCTCACGGTCATCAAGGACGGCCCTTCCGAGCCCTCGGTGGACCGGGAAGTCTCCCTGCGCCTGTTGCGGCACGCCGCCTCTTCCATCAATCACCAGCAATACCACAATGTGGATATCGTCACGGTGCGGGTGCGGGGAAACTAGGAGTCTGCACCGCAGGCTCCCAGGCTCCCAGGCTCCCGGCCCAGCCCGCTCAGCGTGGCCGGTCGAACGCCAGGGAGAAGAACAGGCTGTTCATGAACAGTTTGTTGGTGCCGAAGAACCAGGCGCGGAAATTCGGGTTGTCGGCAAACACGATTACGCTCCCGCTGCCGTGCCGCTCGGCCACGGCCATCGCTTTCCCCGCCAGCGCCGCCTGATTTTCGACCGAGGCGAACCCGGACAGCAGGGCGTTATCGGGAATCCGGATCAGGCTCGCCCACGGATTCTCCGGCGGATCGAATGCGATCAGGGAATTGCGGTGGCTGGCGATGGCGCGATCGTGAATGCCGAAGCCGATGGGGTGGGTGTTGTCCAGATCGCCCAGCATGATGGCGCCGCCGATGATGTCCTGCGCCTCGATGTCGTCCTTGTCGGCATAGTCGAATCGTTCGGTCTCAACTTCAGACTCAGCCTCAGCCTCAGCCGCAACCTCTACTTCCACCTCGATCGCGTCATCGCTTGCGCCCGCCGAATCGTCAGGGTGAAGAATATTGTCGAAGGCCCAGCGCGCGCCCTGACGAATGCCCACCAGTGTCCCTCCCTGCCTGACCCAGCGGTCGATTTCGTCCGTTTGCTCCGACAAATCGCCGTGATTGCCGCCGACCAGCACGATATGGGTGTAGTCGCGTAAATCGATACTCCCGAGATGCCTCTTCTCCACCATGTGGACCGGCATCTTCATGCGCGCGTCGAGCTGATGCCAGACTTCGCCGGCATCGTAGGCCTGGATACCTTCGCCCACCACCAACAGCACGGTCGGTAGCGGGATGTTGGCAAAGCTTGGGCTGCCGAGATCCATGCCTGCGACGGGCGTGCTGGCGCTGTCGACCGCATGCACGATGATGCCGTCTTCCATTGCGATCGCGCTCATCAACTCGTGAATTTCCGCGTCTTCCAGATCGCCACCCTGCCAGCCAAGCGGGACGAGAATCGCGCCCGCTTCGAGGCTGACCGCTTCTCCGCCGCTGTCGGTGACCGTCAAGGGCCTGGTCGCCACCTTGGGCCGTACGCCGGCATCGAGCAATCGGTACAGCGCCCGCGGCGCATAGTAGTTCGACCAGGAAAACAGATAGGCGAAGCGTGCCTCGGGAGGTTCGGGAGCGCTCGGAAACTCGGCCCGCACTTCGTCGCCGATCACATTCCCGCGAATGTCTCCCGCATCGAGTGGCGCATAGTCGAAATCGAAAGCCAGCGGCATTGTCCAGGCGGACACATCGTAGAAAGTCTCGTCTTCGAATTCCGTGATCAGCTCGAACAGGGCCTTGACCATGCGATATTGCGCCTGATCGGTTTGCACGACATAGGAATCCTGCGCGGAAAAGCTCATCCCGGCTGCTTCAATGTCCTGGTTCAGGCGCTGCACGCTGATCTGGTGCCGATTCAGCAGATCGATCGCGTGGTAAGCCCTGGCGGGATCCCCGGGCGAGGAAAAAACATAGGCTTTGACATCATCGTCAGCCGCAAGCCCGGGTGTTTCCCGGGAGAAATCGCGCTGGAATTGCAGCAACTCGCCGCGCATTTCCACACCCGCGCGGATCATTTCCAGCGACGTGCGGTATTGCGTGCGGACGTTATCCCGAAACGACAGGACGCCATGCGGCGTATCGAGCAATCCTTCGCTGCCGGCCTGTTCGAACAGCATGCCCATGCTGGCGTGCATGTGGGGATAGGTCGATCCCTTGCCGATGTAATAGTTGTCGAAACCCTCTTCGTTGTAGTAGAGCCGCTGCTCGCTGTCGAGCCAGGAACGGGGCCGGTCGGCAACCTCGTCGAGCAGCTCCATGGATCTCCGGGGGATATAGGGAAAGGTGCGCTCGGGCACTCCCGGATGGAAGTAATACGTGTTGTTTTCCCCCATCTCGTGATAATCCACGTTGATGTTGGGCCTCCATTCGTGAAACTTCGCCACCCACCCCCGGGGCTCGGGATGCTGGAGAATCAGCCACTGCCGGTTGAGGTCGAACCAGTAATGATTGGTGCGCCCGCCGGGCCAGAAGGTGTTGTGCAATTGATGCCGGGGATCCGTGACCGGCACGTTGGCGCCGTACATATGGTTCCACGCGGACATGCGGCTGTTGCCGTCGGGATTGAACACGGCGATGAGAATGATCACGCTTTGTTCAAGAGTGGCTTCGATCGCCTCTCCCCGGGCCGCCGCCAGATGATAGGTCACCGCCATCGAGGAATCGGTGGAACTCACCTCGGCGCCATGCACGCCGTAATTGAGCCACGTGACCACCGGCATGTCCGCGTCCACTTCCTGCGCGCTGCCGGGATCGCTCAGCGCCACATGGGCGGCCTTGATCGCATCCAGTCGCTGATGATTTTCGGGGCTGGTAATGGTCAAACCGAGAATAGGGCGCCCTTCGTGCGTGTAGGCGATGTCCTCCACCGTGATTCTCGGCGACAGTTCCGCCAGGGTGCGCAGGTATCGCACCAGCAGATCGTTGCGGGCGATACGGTGGCCGAGGGGGTGGCCGATCACCGACTCCGGCCGCGGAATATCCGGATCGTAGTCGATTTCGGGCGGGTAGAAGGGAGCCGCCCTCGCGGGAGTCTGCGCCATGGCCAAGGGGCACCACAGCAGAACCAGAAACAGTATGGAGACCACGTTTTTCATCAGCATCATCCTATAATTCCTTCACCGCCTGGATCAGTTCGCTGGCGGCTTTCTGGCCGTCGCCGAAGAGCATTCTGGTGTTGTCGGCGAAGAACAGCGGATTTTCCACGCCGGAAAAGCCCGCGCCGCGGCCGCGCTTGATGACGATGACATTGTCGGCGTCCATGGCGTCGAGAATCGGCATGCCGTAGAGCGGGCTGGCCGTGTCGGTTTTCGCGGAAGGGTTGACCACGTCGTTGGCGCCGATCACCAGCGCCACGGTGGTGTTGCTGAAATCGGCATTGATGTCTTCCATGTCGTATATCATGTCGTAGGGTACCCCGGCCTCGGCCAGCAGCACATTCATGTGCCCCGGCATGCGTCCGGCCACGGGATGAATGGCGAACTTGACCTTGACGCCGCGCTCGCCGAGCAATTGTACGAGTTCCCAGATCTTGTGTTGGGCCTGGGCCACCGCCATGCCATAGCCGGGGATGATGATGGCCTGACTGGCGAAGGCCATGAGGATGCCGGCGTCCTGGGCCTGGATTTCCTTCATTTCCCGCGGCCCGGAGTCGGCGCTGGCCGGCCCGGTGCCGACCCCGGCGAAGAACACATTGGCCACCGAGCGGTTCATGGCCACCGCCATCAGATGCGTCAGCAGCGAGCCCGCCGAGCCCACCACGATGCCGGCGATAATCATGGCGGCATTGCCGAGCACGTAGCCTTCAAAACCCACCGCGAGCCCGGTAAGGGCGTTGAACAGGGAAATGATCACCGGCATGTCGGCGCCGCCCACGGGCACGGTGATGAAGACGCCAAGCACCAGGGCCAGGCCGAAGAAAATCGAGATGCTGGTCAGATCGGTGGTGAAGTACAGCATCACCGAGAACGCCAGCAGCACGATGGCCAGCAGGGCGTTGACGATATGCTGCCCCGGCAGGAGCCGGCTCAGGTGCAGTCTGCCGTCGAGCTTGGCCCAGGCGATGATGCTGCCGCTGAAGGAAATGGTGCCGATTAGGGCGCCGAGAATCGCGAGAATCGCCACATCCGGCCCGAGGTAGGCTTCCGCGCCGCCGCCCGCCTCGCTGGCCTTGAGCAGCTCCACCGCGGCGATGGTGGCCGCGGCGCCGCCGCCCATGCCGTTGTACATGGCGATCATCTGGGGCATGTCGGTCATGGCCACGCGCTTGCCGCTGATCCAGGCGTAGCCGCCGCCCGCGGCGATGCCTGCCAGAATGAGCGAGAGGTTGGTGACGAAGTGCTCGCTTTGCAGCAGTTCCGGCGTGCCGAAGGTCACCAGGGTGGCGAGCAGCATGCCCAGCCCCGCCCAGACGATGCCGCGCCGGGCGGTCACCGGCGAACTCATCTGCTTGAGGCCGACGATGAAAAGGATCGCGGCGGCGAGATAGCTGGCGTCAATGACGAGTCCCATGGCTCAGCCTCCCGCCGATTCGCCGGGCTTGTTGCTGGACTTGAACATCTCCAGCATGCGCTCGGTGACCACATAGCCGCCCACCGCATTGCCCGCCGCGAGCAGCACGGCGAAAAAGCCGATCACCTGCTCGGTGCCGGTCTCGGCGATGCCCAGGGCGTACATCGCGCCAACAAGCACGATGCCGTGGACGAAGTTGGAGCCCGACATCAGCGGGGTATGGAGAATCACCGGCACCCGGGCGATGATTTCGTACCCGGTGAAGCCGGCCAGCAGAAAGATATAGATCGCCGCGAGTCCTTCAATCATGTGTCTGCTCCAGTGTGTTCAGGCCCGGGAGGCTTGCAGCCGGTCCCGGATTCCCGCGTGGTGGATGGCGCCGGCGTGGGTGACGAGGCTGTCGTTGATGATCTCGTCCTCGCGGTTGATGTTGATTTCCCCGTCGACCACCAGCAGGTCGAGGAAAGCCATGAGGTTCTTGGCGTAGAGTTCGCTGCCGTGATTGCCCATCTGTCCCGGCAGGTTGACCGGCCCGTCGATTGTCACGCCGCCGTGCTGTACCACTTCGCCCGGCCGGGTCAATTCGCAGTTGCCGCCGCCTTCGGCCGCGAGGTCGATAATCACCGAGCCGCCGCGCATGTTTTCCACGAGATCGGCGCCGATGATGCGCGGCGATGGCCTGCCGGGAATCGCGGCGGTGGCGATGATGACGTCGGCGCCGGTGATATGCCTGCCAAGCACTTCCCGCTGTTTTGCCTTTTCTTCTTCGGTCAGTTCCCGGGCGTAGCCGCCGCCGCCCTCCGCCGCCACCCGGGTATCGACGAATTTCGCCCCCAGCGATTCCACCTGTTCCCTCACCGCGGCGCGCACGTCATAGCCTTCCACCACGGCGCCGAGCCGCCTCGCGGTGGCGATGGCCTGCAGCCCGGCGACCCCGGCGCCGATGACGAGCACCCTGGAAGGCCGGATGGTGCCGGCGGCGGTGGTGAGCATGGGAAAGAACTTGCCGAGATGGCTCGCCCCGAGCAGCACCGCCTTGTAGCCCGCGATACTCGCCTGGGAGGAAAGCGCGTCCATGGCCTGGGCCCGGGAAATGCGCGGGATGAGTTCCACGCTGAAGGCGCTGATATTGCGCCGCGCCAGTTGTTCGAATCTTTCGGGTTCGCCGTGCGGGTCGAGAAATCCCACCAGCGCCGAGCCTTCGCGCAGGCTCGCGATCTGCTCGTTGCCGGGCGGGTTGACGACAAGGCTGATATCGGCCCGGCCGAGAAGTTCGCCGGCGCCCGCGACGATTTCCGCCCCGCCGAAGCTGTCGTCGGCGAACCCGGTTTTCTCGCCGGCGCCCGCCTCGATGCTGACCCGCATTCCCTTGCCCACAAGCCGCTTCACCGCATCCGGAGCCAGCGCCACCCGCTGCTCTCCCTCCCGCGTTTCCTTCGGAACGCAAATCTGAACCGCCATAGCCTTTCCCAAGCCGCACCGCAATGTGGGCACGAAGTATAGCGGCTCAGCCAGGGATAGCCAAAACAACTTCACAGGGTCTCCAGACAGATTCTGCGACTGCGCTTCGCTCCGCGCAGAATGACAGGTTGTTTCCATGGCACCCATGGCGGGATTTGCTAGAATTGCGCGCTGGCCGATAGGGGTATGGAAGAGCCTCAACGGAAATAGTCATGAATCAGCCTGCCAGCCGGCGCCATATCGTCCTGATGGACACCACCCTGCGCGATGGGGAGCAGACTCAGGGGGTTTCCTTTTCGGTCAACGAGAAAGTGAGCATCGCCCGGGCGCTGTTGCAGACCCTGGGGGTGGACCGCATCGAGGTGGCTTCCGCCTGCGTTTCGGAAGGCGAGCGCGAGGCGGTGGCGCGGATTTGCGCCTGGGCGGAGGACAATGGCTGCGCCGGGCGCGTGGAAGTGCTCGGCCTTGTCGATTACAAGCGCAGTGTCGACTGGATTCGCGGCGCAGGGGGCAAGGTCATCAACCTGCTCACCAAGGGCAGCGAAAAACACTGCCGCAAGCAGCTCGGCAAAACCCTCGGCCAGCATCTGGCCGACATCGAAAGAACCGCGGAATACGCCCACAGCCAGGGTCTTGCGGTAAACGCCTACCTTGAGGACTGGTCCAATGGCTATCGCGACAGCCGCGAGTACGTCTTCGAACTCGTCCGGGGCATGTCGGGCCTCGGCGTCGGCCACTTCATGCTCCCCGACACCCTCGGCATGCTCTCTCCCCGGGAAGTCGGCCACTATCTCGGGGATATGCGGGAAGGCTTTTCCGAACTCCGGTTCGACTTCCACCCGCACAACGACTACGGACTCGCCACCGCCAATGTGCTCGCCGCGGTGGAAGCGGGAATCGACTGCATCCACTGCACGGTCAATTGCCTCGGCGAACGGGCGGGCAATGTGTCCCTTGCGGAAATCGCCGTGGTGCTGCGGGACATGGCCGGCGTCGAACTCTCCATCAATGAATCGCGCATCGCCGCGCTCAGCGCCATGGTGGAGAACTTCTCGGGCAAGCGCATTGCCGCCAACACGCCGGTGACCGGCGCCGATGTCTTCACCCAGACCGCTGGCATCCACGCCGACGGCGACCTCAAGGGCAACCTCTATGTTTCCCGTCTCGGCCCGGAGCGTTTCAACCGCAAGCGCAGCTACGCCCTCGGCAAGATGAGCGGCAAGGCCTCGCTGATCAACAATCTCGATGAACTCGGCATTAGCCTCACCGCGGAAGAGCAGGCCGCGGTGCTGAAGCGCATCGTCGAGCTTGGCGATTCCAAACACGTCATCACCACCGACGACCTGCCGGTGATCATCGCCGATGTGCTCGAAGACCGGGAACAGCAGGAGCAGCGGGACGCCCGGCACGTGCGCCTGCTCAACTGCTACATCAATACCGGCCTCGATGTGGACAGCACCGCCAGCGTGCGGCTTGCCGTCGGCGAGGCCATCAGCCAGAGTTCCGGCGTGGGCAATGGCGGTTTCGACGCCTTCATGGATGCCGCGGGCAAGATTTTCGCCGAGCACGATTTCCGCCTGCCCGAGCTCGTGGATTACGAAATCCACATCCCCCGGGGCGGTCAGACCGACGCCCTCACCGAGTGCTTCATCACCTGGCAACTTCCCGAACGCAAGCTCAAGACCCGGGGGGTGGACGCCAATCAGGTGCTCGCCGCGGTAAAGGCCACCCTGCGCATGATCAATCTGCGGCTGCCGGCGCGGCGGCGTAATGCTCCGCCACAAGATCGCCAAAAGAGCGCGTAGAGATTGTTTGTGAATCCGACCCGGGGCCGGCAAGGTCGGGGGTGGCGTAACCCCGGTCGAACACCGACCGCATCGCCTTCCACACATGGCCAGCCTCATCCTTCAGGCCAAGGCTCATTTCCAGCAGCATGGCCACCGAACCGATCATGGAATAGGGGTTGGCCACATTCTTGCCGGCAATATCCGGCGCCGAGCCGTGGGATGGCTCGTAATAGGCTTTTTCCGGCCCGAGGCAGGCCGAAGGCATCAGCCCGAGCGAACCGAGAATGCCGCCAGCCTGGTCGCTGAGAATATCGCCGAACATGTTCTCCATCACCATTACGTCGAACTGCCGTGGATTCAGGCAGAGATAGGTTGCGGCGGCGTCCACCAGGATATGCCGCACCTCCACTTCGGGGAACTCCCGCCCCACCTCGCCAAGCACTTCATTCCACAGCACGCTGGACTTGAGCACATTGCTCTTGTGGATATTGTGGAGGATTTTTTTTCTGCCCCGGGCGGTCTCGAAGGCAACCCGGGCGATGCGCCCGATCTGCTCCTCGTCATAGTCGAGACTTTCCTTGACATATCTCTTGCCCGCGGCGTTGCGACCACTCTCCTTGGCACCGAAATACAGCCCCCCGACAAGCTCCCGGATCATCATGATGTCGATGCCGCCGGCGATGACTTCCGGTTTCAGCGGCGAGAAATGCGTCAGCCCCCCGGCCAGCCGCACCGGGCGGAAATTGGCGAAAGTGTCGAAGCGCCGCCGCAGGGGCAGCAGGGCGCCGCGCTCGGGCCGCATGTCCACGGGGATTTTCCCGGTCTGCTCGTGGTCGAGCCCGATGGGTCCCTTGAGAATCGCATCGGCCCGGTCGCACAGATCCCGGGTCTCCCGGGGAAAAGCATCGCCATGGCTGAACCAGGCCCCGGCGCCGAATGCGCCATGGGTGAGTTCAAGTTGCAAGTCGCTGCGGGATTCCGCAAGCCGCAGAATCTTGACGGCTTCGGCCATGATTTCCGGCCCGATGCCGTCCCCGTCGAGCAGGGCGATGGTGTATGAAGGCATGAATTTTCCCGGTTGCAACGGAGCGGATTATGCACCAGCGGACACCCGGGCGGTAGCGATGAAATTCCCGCGCTCATCTGGAAAAGCCAAACTCCACGCCTTCACGCTGTTTTGCCGGACAATCCATAACGGCTATCATGCCGGCGAGCGGGAGCGGATTTCGTGAAGCGGATTGAAAAGATCGCGGTGGTGGGCGGCGGCAGTTTTGGCACTGTGATCGCCAACATCACCGCCAGGAATGGCTGCGACGTCAGTTTCTGGATGCGCAGCGACGAACTCGCCCGGGATGTCAATCACCGGCGCGAGAACCCCCAGTATCTGCCCGGTTATGAAATCAATCCCAGAGTCGTCGCTTCGGACGACATGGCCGCCGCGGTATCCGATGCGGAGTTGATTTTCGTCGCGGTGCCGAGTTCGAGTTTCCGCCCTGTGGTGCGGGAAATGCTCCTCCACGCCAGGCCGGACGCGATGCTTGTCAGCGGCACCAAGGGCATCGCGGCGGACAGCTTCCTGCTGATGAGCCAGATTCTGCGCCAGGAGGCCCCCGCCGCCCGGGTGGGCGTGCTCAGCGGACCCAATCTCGCCCGGGAAATCGCAGCCGGTCATCTCACCGGCACGGTCATCGCCAGCGAGAACGAGGCCGTGCGCGAGAACGTGCGCAGCCTGCTGCGCTCGGAATCCTTCCGGGTATACACCAATGACGACATGCTCGGCGTGGAACTCGGCGGCTCGCTGAAAAACATCTACGCCATTATCGCCGGCATCGCCGCCGCCCTCGGCATGGGCCACAACACCAACAGCATGCTGGTAACCCGGGCATTGACCGAAATGGCCCGCTTCGGCAGCGAACTCGGCGCCGACCCCATGACCTTCCTCGGCCTGTCCGGCGTCGGCGACCTCGTGGTGACGAGTTCAACCCCGCTCAGCCGCAACTACCGTATCGGCTTCGCCCTCGGCAAGGGCAAGAGCGTGGAGGAGGCAATCAGGGAAGTAGGGCAGGTTGCGGAAGGCGTCAACACCGTTAAACTGGTCAGCGGGAAAGCCGGAGAACTCGGCGTATACATGCCGCTGGCCCAGGGCCTGCACCGGATCATCCACGAACGGGAATCCATCGGCAGCATACTTTCCTCGCTGATGCTCAGCGAACAGGCCCTGGACGTGGAATTCGCCGCCAACGAAGACAAGACCTTGAGGTAGCAACCATGACAGACAATCCGAATGCGAGTGCCTGGAAGGACCCGGCGATCTGGGGGCGGGCGGTGTTCGCCCTGCTGTACCTGCTGATTCTCGCCCTGGTGGCGGGGCCTCTGGTAATCATGCTCGGCCTGGTGCAGGGGGTTTTCACGGTCGCCACAGGGGAGGACAACCGCAATCTGCGGGACCTCGGTGCGGCACTGGCCGGATATGTCCACGAGATTCTGCTTTTCGTCACCTGGAACCAGGAACAGAAGCCGTTCCCCTTCAGTGAGTTTCCCCGGACCGGGGGCGATGCCGTCGGGGAAGCGGCGGCTGAACCTGCCGGAGATAAAGCGGCACAGCCGCAAGCACGGAAAACCGTTGCCGCGGACGAAGAGAGCGAATCCGGCGCAGCCGGCGATGGCGCCCCGGAAAGCGGGGGCGCGGAGGAGGAATCCGCCGAATCGGACAAAGCCGGCGATCCCGCCGGGAAAAGCGTTCGCAAGAAAAAGACCGGCTCCAGCAAGTCCGGGACAGACGATTCCGCCAGCGGGGATTGAGTTGTCCGATGGAGCGAGCCCGCCCGATAGGGTACATTTGCTCGACAGGGTCGAATCGCCCGATGGAGATTCGGGCAATTCTCATTCTGGCGTTCTGGTTTTTGCTGCTGTCTGCCCAGGCTTCGCTCGCCCAGCAGTCCGACCATCCGCTGTTCGGTGGATTTCCCGATTCCACCATCAGCGATTACCAGGCCGAGTCTGACGTCAATTACCGGGTGGTGCTCGGGAGTCTGCAAAGCGTTCGCGGCCAAGTCACACCGGAAGCGTCCGAGCGGCTGCGGGGCAGGCTGACGCGGATTCTCTACGAAATTTCCGACGGCTTTACCGGCCAGGACGTGATTGATTTTTTTGTCGAACAGATGCGTTCCCGGGGATACAGCGAGTTGTTTTCCTGCGCCGGGCGCGCCTGTGGCAGCAGCGAGTACTGGGCCAATGACATCTTCGGCAACCGGATTCTCTATGGTCCGGTGCGGAACCAGTTTTATCTCGTCATGGGTTCCGAGCCGCCGGGGCAGTTCTTCATTTCCGCCTACCTCATCACCCGCAGCAATCGCCAGTTGCTGGCCTATTTGGAGATCATCGAACCCGAAGCAGGCCACGCTGCCGTCGCCTCCGGCGCCACGCCGCAATCCATGCTCAATCAATTGCGAAGCAATGGCGGCCTGGTAGTCCCCGGACTGTCATTCACAGCCGCCGACGAGCTGGAATCAGGCGCCGACCTCGACAACATCGTTGAACTGCTGAACCTGGACCCGCAACTGCAACTCCACCTGGTCTCTCATCTGCGGGGGGAGGCCAATCTCGAAGAACTGCTTTCCCGCAGCCAGGCCCGGGCCGAATCCATACGCCAACGTCTGCTGGCGGCAGGCATCGACCCGTCGCGCCTGTCCGCGAGAGGGCTCGGCCCGCTTTCCCCGCTATGCGCAGCGGAAAATTGCGCAGAGAGGGTGGAACTCATAGCGCAGACCGCGCCTTGAGTTGGCAAGGCACCGCGCGGCGGTTGGAAACACAAACCACGACACGGCAAGCTACTTCAACAGCGACAATAACTCGGCCCGGGTTGAGGCGCTGCTGCGGAACACTCCCCGCATGCACGATGTCGTCATTACCGAATTCTGCTTTTCCACTCCCCGCATCATCATGCACATGTGTTGCGCTTCAGCGATGACCGCCACCCCCTTGGCTCCGGTGATTTCAAGAATGCAATTGGCGATTTGCTGGGTGAGATTTTCCTGAATCTGCAATCGGCGGGCGAAAACATCGACAATACGGGCGACTTTCGACAGGCCAAGCACCTTCCCACCGGGTACATAGGCCACGTGGCACTTGCCGATAAAGGGCAGCAGATGGTGCTCGCACAAGCTGTACATCTCGATGTTCTTGACAATCACCATCTCATCAGAATCAGAGGCATACAGCGCTTTGTTGACAATTTCATCAATGTCTTGCCGGTAGCCCTGGGTGAGAAATTGAAAGGCGGAGGCGGCGCGCTCGGGGGTCTTTTCAAGCCCTTCCCGTTCCAGATCCTCGCCGATCCCCGCTATGATGGAAGCAAAAGCCTGGGCTAGTTCCTGCATGTTGTATATTCCTGTTTTCAGTGGGCTTCTGCCCAGTCAGATTTCTGGTGCGCAAGCATACCATTCTTCGGCCTTGACATGATTCGGCCTCATTGATCGAACAACTTCATTCAGACCGGTCAAGCCATGTTTCTGCAAGACTTCATCGAACAACTCGCCGCGCGATTCGGTGACGCCAACATTCACTGCGGACATGGCGTTGACAATCTATACGACGAAGCGGTGTATCTGGTTTTCGGCGCGCTGGGGCTGGATTTCCAGCGCCCGGTCGCGCAGCAGAACCGGAAACTGGCTCCCGATGAGTTCGCCCGCCTGGAGCGTCTCGCCCTTACCCGGGTGGAGCGGCGGATTCCCGTGGCCTACCTTCTCGGAAGAGCCTGGTTTGCCGGATACGAGTTTCATTGCGACCCCCGGGCGCTGATTCCCAGGTCGCCCATGGCGGAACTGATCCGCAATCGATTCGAAACCTTGCTGGATAGCGAGCCGGGCAGGGCGCTCGATCTATGCTGCGGCGGCGGCTGCATGGGAATCGCCTGCGCGCTGCAGTTTCCCGCCTGCCAGGTGGACCTGGCGGACATCTCTTCCGGGGCGCTGGCTCTGGCCCGGAAAAACATCGCCCTGTACAAGCTGGAATCCAGGGCCAAAACGCGGCAAAGCGACCTGTTCGCCGGTCTTGACGGCAAATACGACCTGATTCTTGCCAATCCGCCCTATGTTCCCCAGGCAGAAATCGAACAGCTACCCCCGGAATACCACCACGAACCCCGGCTCGGACTTCACGGCGGCGGAGTTGATGGCGTCGATATCGCCGCCCGCCTGCTGAATGAAGCCGCCAGCCACCTAAACCCCGACGGCCTGTTGATTCTGGAAACAGGTTACAGCGCCGAAGCGCTCCAGGCGCGATTTCCCGCCACGCCTTTCCTTTGGCTCGATTTCGAAGCTGGCGGCCATGGCATCTGTGCGGTTCCTGCCGGGCAATTCCGGCAGCTCATCCACCCTGGGTAGGATGCGGATGAAGAGGCGCTTCTGGTCGGTTGCGCCGACCGGGCTCCACTCGCAGAATCACATCAGTTTGCACAGATGTCCGTAGGTCTGACTGGAGCGGAGGGTTTCAGGGCGGTCGCGCAGCCGTAAAGCTTCCTGTCCTTCCCCGGCAACGCCGGCAATGGCAAGCTCAGGCCAAAGCATGGCAAGTTTCCCCCGCAACTGCTCGGCGAGCAAGGGTTCGTCTTCCACAATCAGGGCGCTTGTCATGGCTTTGTTCGCAAGGCAGTCGCCGCATTATCTCCCGGCTTCGATATGAGCGGAATAGTGATGAGAGCCTTGACGCCGCATGGGTCTGCCGGCGTCAGTTCGAGGAAAGCCCCGGGGCCATAGCGCAGGCGCAGACGGTCGCGGACGTTGCGCAGGCCAGTGCCGCCGGATGAGGCGGTTTCATTGATGCCGGCGCCGCTGTCGCTGACACTGAATACGAGTTCGTTTTCGATTTGCCGGGCGCTGAAGATTACCTTGCCGCCTTCCGGCTTGACTTCGATGCCATGAATCACGGCATTTTCCAGCAATGGCTGCACCAACAGGGGCGGCAGCGGTATCTCGCGCAGGGCATCCGGCAGATCGATTTGGTATGTCAGCCGCTCCTGCAATCGGGTGGCCTGGATTGCCAGATAGGCGGCGCCGAAATCGATTTCCTGGCCCAGGGTGCTTTCGCCGCTGCGGGTTCGCGCCAGAGAGGCCCGCAGCAGGGTGGTGAGATTCTCCAGGGTGCGAACGGCAAGTTCGGGTTCGCTGGAGATGAGTTGGGAGATACTGGACAGGGTATTGAACAGGAAGTGGGGTTCGATCTGGGCCTGGAGCAGTTTGAGTTCGGTTTCTGCCAGCAGTTGTTCCTGGTGGGACTGGCGCAGTTCGGATTCGGCGAGTTTCCGCCGGGTGTGGTGCAACCTCTCCCGGGTGTAGAACACCAGGGTGCCGGTGATGCCGAAAAACAGCGCCAGGGCGACGGTGGTGAAACTCCCGGAAAAGAACAGCAGCGGCTGATTGCCCACGAGGGCGCCGGCGGAAGGCGACCGGGGACCGATCACGACTCAAGCCGCAACGAACTTGCCATGCAGTCCCAGCGGGATGGCATAGGGCAATTCAGCCGCGGCCACCGGGCCATCCGCCACGCTATCCGCATTGAAGAGATTCATCACCTGCTTCCCGCGCTGCCAGTCGTGGGCGGTTCCCAGAATCCAGCCCCGGCTTTCCGGCTCGCTGCCCGGACGGGCGAGATAGAGATGCTCTTCGGGAATCTGTGAATCCGGGTAGCGGAAGAAATCGCGCCGCCCGCTTTCCACATTCAGCATGCTGACTTCGTTCAGGGTACCGTGCCCCTGTGGCTGCTTTCCGCTGCGGGACAGCGTCACGAGCTTGCGGTAGCGCCGGCAGCCCACCCTGGGGTCGACACAGGGAAACTCGGTCTGGACATCGCTTTCCACCAATGGTTCTTCCGAGATGGTCCGTTCCCTGGTGTCGATGCGGTAGACATAATGGCTCGCCGGTCGGCTGGCGATGGTTTCGCCGCGCATGATGGCGCTGAAGGCATCGGTCATGATGCCCGGGTCCGGCGCCCTGGCGGCGTCGAAACGGATGACTCCGGCGCTGTCCTCCCAGGCGTTGCCGAAATGGAACACCCATTGCGCGGGCAGTTCCAGGAAAAAATGGCCGGACAGGTCGTTCTTGTCCACCACCAACACCCGGCAAGGGTCTTCCGGCCGCCATTGGTGCATGTTCAGAAAACCTGTCGCGTTCGCCTGCGGCCGGTAGTGGAATGGCGGCAACACCACCACCAGATGTCTTTCCGTGACGACGAAATCGTGGGGCATCGTCATCGGGTCGACCGCCATGCGTCCGGCATTGCGCAACGAACCATCGGCGCCGATATGCCAGAACACCAGCAGGCCGGCGCTGGAGGCATAGCCGAAGTTCCACAGGCTGCCATCCACATCCACCCGGGGATGGGCCGAAAAGGGCACGCCGCGCATGGACGAGCCGCCGCCGGCTTCCGGGAACCGGTAAGGGCCTTTTGTGGCCAGGGTTTCCGGGTCGATCTCATAGGGACTGCCGGCTTCCCATAAGGCCAGCAGGCGGTCGTGATGGTGGAGAACGCTGGTATTGGCCAGATTCAGATCGTCGGGGCCGCTGAATCCCGCAGGGTTTGGCGGCGCGCCGGCAAGGCCGGGATAGAGGGCGCGCCCCGCCTGCCGCTCGGCTTTCAGCTTGGCGGTTTCCACCAGCCGCGCCTCATGCCGCACGCCGTCCGCGCCGATGCGCCAGGCGTGCATCATGCCGTCGCCGTCGAACCAGTGCCGATTGCGCCAGCCATGGGTTTCGTGTTGCGCGGGGCCGGTGCGATACAGCACGCCCCGCAGCGCCTCGGGCCAGTTTCCCGACACTTCGGCCTTGCTCTGGTAGTGGCCGCGGTCGATATTGCCCCAGGCGGCAAGCCAGGGGTGCTCTTCGAGACTGCGGGCGAACTGCGCCGACCAGTCGTCTGCATCGGCTTCGGCCAGTGCGGCGCCGGGCCAGGGCAGGGCCAGCAAGCCCATCATTTTCGTAAAATCACGACGGTTCATTCTTGTTCTCCTGTTCTTGTACGCCTAGGTATTCTCTGAAAAATTCCTTCCTTGGAATTTTTCATTATCGCAAAACAAAAGCGTGGTTTTGTTTTGCTCTCGAATTCAATGGCTTACGCCATCAAATTCGGCGGCACTTCCATGTGCCGCTAGGGAAGCTCTGACTTAATCAGAGCTTCCCTAGTGATTCAGGCTGATCACCTGGGTGACTTCGCCTTCGAGGATGAAGCGGGCGTCTTCCCAGACAGCCGGACCGAACATGGCCCTGGCGTTATTGGAAAAGGCGAAGGGCTCGGTGGGGGCGCCGACGAAATTGGCGTCGAGTGCATCGTTGCCGTTCACATCGTGCATGACGCGGATGGCGTATTCGCCCGGCGGCAGGTCTTCGGCGACCAGGGTGATCGAACCGGCTACCGCGGGTTCCATGAACTGCGCCATTGAGCCTTCGCCATCGAATTGCGCCTTGCCGGCATGTACCCGCACCTGAATCGTGCCGCTGGCTTCGCGGATGTCCTCGATCACGATGGTCAGGGTTTCCGCCCCCGCGGTGCCGCAAACGCCAAACGCCAGGGTGAGGGCGATTGCGCGAACGATCTTGCTGCGGTTCATGACTTGCTCCCATGCTTTGCCGAAGGTGCTGGCAGTCATCTAAACATGACCGGAAAGCCCCGGCAACGATATTGCGACAAAGCGGCAATAGCCGGAACGAAGCCGTAAATGAGGCGATGGAAACCGGCCGCCAACCTGCGCCTGGAGACAGAATCCCCGAAGAGATTCTGCGACTACGCTTCGCTTCGCGCGGAATGACATGAAGGTTGGAGCGCCGAAATGAGAATCACTGATTGAAATTGCTTTTCGGGGTTTCTTATAATGTCGCCACTTCTCCCGCCACCGGTACGCGAATCGCGAAAATAGCATGGAAATCGGTAAGAAGCACTTGACAGCGGATTTCCCCGGTAGTGGCACCATATTGTTAGCCGAGCCGAGCCGAGCCGAGCCGAGCCGAGCCGAGCCGAGCCGAGCCGAGCCGAGCCGAGCCGAGCCGAGCCGAGCCGAGCCGAGCCGTGAGCGCGCCCGAGTGGCATGGGGCTTTCAAATCCGGGGGCGCCCGCGGGCGCCCGCAACGCAGCCTGCCGCGTGCGCTGGGGCGGGCCCTGTCGTGCCTGCCGCTGCTGCTTGGCCTTGCCGCCGGGGCGCAGGCGCAGGGGACCGCGAGCCTGACGCTGGACCCGACCGAGATCGAGTATCACTCCCTGCACGGCGCCACGATCACGCTGATCCCGAAGAACGCGTCTTTCTTTGCGGCGGGGACCGGCGGAGGCTCGGATGATCCAAGTACACCTGCCGGAGTTGCCAGGCACGCCAGACTGCTATCCTATGTGGACAGCCGGGACCTGGTCGAGGACGGAGAAAAGATTCCGCCAACCGCGGTCCGGCTCAGCGCGGCCGGCCTTGCGAACATCACGCTGTCGGGGGCGCCCTCCGGCCTGACGATCGCCAGCGGCCGGCTGCTGGCGCGGTCGGCGGGCGACGACCATGGCTTTCCGGAAGGTACGCACCGGTCCGCGGAAATCACCCTGGCGTACAGCGGTTCGGCCGTCGCCGCGGACGATCCGGTGACCGTCACCGTCAACGGTGATGTCCTGTCGAGGCGGAATGCGCAACGCGAAAGAGGGAGCGGGCCCGGCAACCTGTCCGCCGACTTCACGGTCGGGGGCCCGCCCCCCGCCGCCGTGACGCTCTCCCCGGACTCCCTCGCCCTGACCGAACTCGGCGCATCGAGTGCTGTTGAAAAAACCTACACGGTGGTCCTGGACTCCGATCCGGTCGCGGACGTCACGGTCACGGTCACGAATGGCGACAGCACTGCCGCAGAGGTGGACACCGATACCGGCGCCGGCGCCGGCGCCGGCGGCAATCAGGATACCCTGACCTTCACGGCGGGCGGCACCGGTCTCGGCTCGGGCGCGGGCAACGGCAACTGGAGAGTACCCCAGGAGGTGACGGTAAGGGCGCTGAACGATGCCGACGGCGCGGGCGAGTCCTTCAACCTTACGCATGCCGCGACCGCCGCGAGCGGCCCCTACAACGGCATCGTCATCGGCAGCGTCGCGGTGACGACCACCGACGCCGGCCACGGGGTCGTGGTGTCGGAGTCGGCACTGTCGGTGGCGGGGGATGACGAAACCGTGGAGTACACGGTGGTGCTGAAGAGCCGGCCCACGGGGAATGTGGTGATTTCGGCGACGTCGGACGACACGGCGAAGGCCACGGTCTCTCCCGCCACCCTGACCTTCGGCGTCTCGGACTGGAACGCCCCGAAGACGTTTACCGTCACCGGCAAGGGTGCGGGCTCGGCCAACGTCAGCCACGCGGTCCAGTCCTCCGCCGACACGACGAACTACCCGACCTCGACGACGGTTTCCGGGGTGGCGGTGACGGTCACCGGCGCCAGGCCGGTGGTCTCGGTGGATGCGTTCGGTTTTGCTTTCAGTGAGGGTACCCGCGACCTGTCTTTCGATGTCACGGCAATGCCGGCGCCCGCCGCGCCCCTCACCGTAAGACTGCGGGTGACCGCGACCGGCGCGGCGGCGTCTCCCGCGCCGGGCGGCGTGGGGGACGTGACGGTGACGGTGCCGACCGCGGGCAGTGCCAGGCACAACGTGAATATCTATGGGGATACAGTGGACGAGCCGGACGGCGAGGTGACGGTGGAGGTGCTCGCGGGTCCGGGCTACCGTGTGGCTACGGATCCGGACCACATCGATTCGCTCATTCTGTTCGACAATGACGCCGGAGTGATGGTTTCCCCGACCTCCCTCACCCTGGAGGAACTCGGCGCCGCATCGGAGGTTGAAAAGACCTACACCATCGTCCTCGACACCGATCCGGGCGCGGATGTCACGATCACGGCGACCAACGGCGACGCCACCGCGGTCGAGGTGGACACCGACAGCGGCATGTCCGGCAGCCAGTCCACGCTGACCTTCACGGCGGGCGGCGACGGCTCCGGCTCGGGCACGGGCAACGGCGACTGGGCGGTGGCGCGGACGGTGACGGTGCGGGCGCTCAACGACGCCGACAGCGTGAGCGAATCCTTCAACATCACGCACGGCGCGACCGCCGCGAGCGGCCCCTTCAACAACATCTCCATCGTTCCGGTGGCGGTGGCGACCGCCGACGCCGGCCACGGGGTCGTGGTGTCGAAATCGAGCCTGTCCGTGGCGGCGGGCGACGAAACCGCGACCTACACGGTGGTTCTCAAAAGCCAGCCTTCCGGCAACGTGGTGATTTCGGCGACCTCGGGCGCCACGGCCAACGCCGAGGTGGACACGGACGCGGACATGGCGGGCAACCAGAACACCCTGACCTTCGCCAATTCCGACTGGAACATGCCACAGACGGTCACGGTCACCGGCAAGGGCCAGGGTTCGACATCCATCAGCCACGCGGTCTCGAGTTCCGCCGACACGACGAACTACCCGACCTCGTCAACGATTTCCGCGGTGTCGGTCACGGTCACCCCCGACACCCGCCCGACGGTGAATATCACGGGCGCGCCCTTCGAGGCCTGGGAGGGCGAGAGCGTGAGCGTCCCCGTAGCGCTCTCGGCCGCCCGCACCGTCGACACGACCGTCGAGCTGGAGCAGTCCGGCCTCGGCACGGCGACCGCCGGCGCGGACTTCACGGCCGGCCCCTGGAGCGTCACGATTCCGGCGGGCCAGACGACCGCGAGCGCGTCCATCGCGCTGACCCAGGACACGGCGCTGGAGATGGACGAGGCGTTCAACGTCCGCGTCAGGCAGTCCACCCTGCCGGCCGGCGTGGCCGCGGGAACGGGCGCGGCGCGGGTGACCATCCGGGACGACGAGTACAGCCTGTGCTTCGACCGCAATGCCTACGCGGTCAACGAGCACGCGGGCGAGGTGGACCTGCCCCTCAGCCTGTCGAGGGCGGTGCGGAACGACGTCACCGTGT
>JAJDSZ010000079.1 GCA_022827425.1 Pseudomonadales bacterium
AGGAAGGGCTGGTCGCGCCGGCCACCTTGTCGGGCTCGACCTGGGATATCTCTTTCTCCCACGATCCGGAGCAGGAGTTCATCTATCTCGCCGACGGCTCGAACATGCTGGTTCACGTTCTCGACCGCGAATCGCTGGAAGTGCTTTACACCTACGGCGACGGCGGCCGCCAGCCGGGGCTGTTCTTCGGCACCCACAGCATCGTCACCGACTCGGCCGGCAACGTTTACACGACGGAAACCTACGAAGGCAAGCGCGTGCAGAAGTTTCTCTATCGCGGCATGATTCCCCTGGGCGATATCCGTCCGGGAGCGCCGTGGCCGACAACCGAGATCAACTGAACCGAATCACCGCCGGGCCGGCCGGTTCGGCGGGATTCCCGCTCATAATCAAGAGAATCGATCCATGCTTGCAAGAAGCCTGACGCTTGCCCTCGCGGCGCTGTTTTGTACCGCGGCCATGGCCGCCGAACCGATCAATGTGAATTACCAGTACGACGGCAATCACCGCGCCGACCTCAGCCGCATGCGCGGAACCCTGCGGGTAGCGGAGTTCACCGATAGCCGGGGACTGGCGGACGGCCGCCTGATCGTCGACAGCGACGCGCAAGGCGGCGACGGCTATCTCGCGGAAATCGAAATGGCGGCGCTCGTGCGCGCGGCGCTGATCCAGGGATTCGAGCACGGCAACGCCCGCCTCGTGGAAAGCGGCGAGGACTTCAGCGTCGAAGGCAGCGTGAATTCCATCGAATCCGAGGTAATCGACGGTGACATCCGCCTGACGATTCGCGTGAATCTGCAACTCATCCGCGGCGGCCGCTCAATCTGGCAGACCAACCTCTTCGGCCGCGGCTCCGCGGAAGACATCGGCGGCGCCACCCACGCCGCCCTCACCCGCCTGATCCGCGAACTCATGAACGACGATTATTTCCTCATCGAACTTCAGTAAACGGGCACATTGGCGGGAAGATCAGACATGCGAACCAGTGGACTCAAACCCGGTCAAACTGCCCCGATTGCAGGGTCGTGCCAAAAAATTAGTCCAAGCGGCGGCAAAGACCCCTCGCGAGCGGTGGACAAAGGGGAGCCGCGTCCATCCACTTCCAGACCCAGCTCGACGTACACTCTGGTGAACCAGGCGCTTGGTCGCGGAAATGGCTCCTCGCCGAAGAACAAGCCCAAAACGATTTTACTCACCAAGAAAGGACGCCTGCTGCCCGGCGTGGATATCGACAATCGGGCCAAACTCTACGAACTCATGGATGGATTCGATTGATAGCGGTCGATCCCATAATCCTGATTTACGCCCTCCGGGAAGACTCGCTAAAGCATGGCGCGGCAATTCGGCGCTTGGAGGCGTTTGCCAATGGGGCATTCCGGAATTCTGCCTTGGCGAGTTTGTTCAGGTTGTCGCTCATCGACGGCTGTTCAAATCGCCACACTTTGCCTGGACTGCGGAATCACCGTTTAGGTGACCGAAGACAGGGATTTAGATCGATTCAAGAATTTGCGAATTGAACGGCTGTAAGCACTCGGCAACGTTAAGGATCTCGGATTTTCAGCGCAGCGCGCAATCCGATTCCGACCAGTTCAAGCATTTCACCGATTTTTTGCGCTACTAATCCGAACGATTGACTTCTTCCTGGAGCGCTTGGAGCACCGCCATAATTTCCTCGAAATCCGGCACATTGCCGAAGATCATGTTTCCCATAGCTTGATAATCGGCGCTGACCGAGGCCAGCACATGGCCTTGCGGCACCAGCACCAGGGTACCCGATTTCGCCAAGTCGTATTTGGCCCAACCCCGAGGATAGAACCGTTGCTTGAACGCCACTACGCTGGCCAATAGTGCTGGATTGGCCAAGGCTCGACTCTTTACCGGAGACAGTGCCATTTTTGCGAGATCGTAGTAGTGGCGTGAATAACGTGGCGGCTGTATGTTGCCCTTGGGCCGATGGGCCTCATGGTGCAGAATCGTGGCCTTGTCCCAGAATGTGCGTTCCGCCTTGATGACTCTCACGATACATTCCTTCTGCTGAAATACCTTGGGAAACGCCTCCGCCGCATAACAACCGATCCTGCGATCTTCATACGGCAACCATGACGCCAATGGGCCAATCTCCAGCCGCACCATGGAACGGAGGTAGTCATCAGAAAAGGCCGCAGGGTAATTGACATTGATCACAAATGGATCATCAATGTCTACAAAACAATCACACACGTCGTCGAGCGCAGCGTCGACCTGTCTCAACAGTTCCCCGCCGATGAACTTTCTTGCCTGCTCTTTGATCGCCGCATTTAACCGAGCCTGTTTGGTTTTTGAGCGTTCTGCCAAGGGATCATCTCCGTTCAGAACACGCCAGTCGAGGATCAGGTCGATATCTTCCGAAAATCGTTCGATCAGGTTATAAACCTTTGACAGGCTGGTGCCGCCCTTAAACATCAGCAGCCGCGCGAGAGCAGGTTCCCGGAACAGCCGGTTGAGCACCCAGGTAACCCAAAAGTCCTTTTCGACAACGGCCGGGGTGGTTCCCCGCTGTATCGCCGCCTCGGAAAACAACTCGCTGCGCTCGTGTGCGGGAAGCCGGGCAACTCTTTCCATCAGTCAACTCCCTTGCATATCCGTTTGATAGCTTCATAAATCCAACCGGTGACCGAGCAGGTATCTCTGAGGATTCGACCACATGTTCTCGACTCAAGCTGCCGACGGATACGCTCGATCACTTTCTGATCCACATTCTCCCGACCCAGCGCCTTCAGAGCCTGAACTACAAGGCCGCTTTCCCTGTATTTGAAGCCCACGTCCTTTAAGGTGGATTTCTTGAACACCAGGGACTGTTTTCCGATTTCGCACTCGCGACCTGGACCGTCGGAGAGGTAAACCCAACGCCCTGGAACCTGGGTGGAGAGACCCAGCAGGTTCAGCGCCGCAGCACCGGAAGGCTGAATGCGCCAATTGAATTTGCGCGCCAAAGCATGAGCCACCTGATCGATATCCGGACTCAGTTGGCAATCCAGTACTTTGCTGTAGCGAGGATAGTCGTAGACGCCCCGGCAGACACGACGGACCTTGCCGGCCTTGGTCAGGCTGGAGAGAGCCTGATGGATATTGGCCTCACCGAATTCAGCCACAAAATCGGTCTTGGTAAACGCCCAACCCCTTCCACGCCCATATATCCGAGAAATAATTTTATTTTCAATACCTTGTGACATTTTCGAACCCTATTTTTTTCAGGAAGTCAACGCTGAATTCCTGAAACAAAAGCTTAGCAGAGACACGGCGCTGGATGTAGCCTGACAATGCGGAATTCAGAAGAACTTTCCAAACTCTACCGACTCGTTACCGCGATACTGACCACATACGACGACCAGTCTGCCTTGAAACCCAGGCTGGCCGGACTCGACAGGGCATCGGCCTCCTACGACAACTTGCTAATTGCTATCGCTCCCCCGGCAAGATACTCTAAACATCGCAAGCAACGCGAAGTGCCCTTTGCCGGGTTACTCGCTCAATACAACAGCCCTTTGACAGGGCCGGACTGATCATCTGGCTCGGCAAATAGGCGGGGTCACCACGTTCTTCGTGTTGCTTGCAACGGCCCGGCGCCACGCCGGGGAAACCCATTGCTAGAGAGAAGCAACCATGAAAATCATCCCCACTTTGTTGGTGCTGACTGTCGCGGCCTCTCAAGCCGCTGCACAAGCGAAGGAGGATTGCCAGAACATCGCCGACGCCGATGCTCGTCTTGCCTGTTACGATTCGGCGGCAACCGAGTCGACACCGATAGAACTAACGGACAAATGGATTGTTACTGACGAATCCGACCCTCTGGATGATTCGAGGGTTGTCGTATTAACGAACATTGATTTTGAAGATGAATTGGGGTTGATCCTGAGATGCTCGAACGGAGAAACCAACGTCTTCATTGCTTGGGGAGAATATCTGAGCGAAAACCGACAGCGTGTCGAGTATCGAGTCGGTTCCGAACCAATGGAATCAAGCATGTGGTCTGTCAGTACCAGTAACACAGCAACGTTTTTTCCGGGTAGTCAGTCTGCCGAAGAACGATTCGCATCCAGACTGGTAGAGGCGAGCAAATCGGAAAATCCGATTTTCGTGGCTCGAACGACACCGTACAACAATTCTCCGCACACGGGCCAATGGGATTTAACCGGCTTGGCGAAAGCGGTTCTTGATTTGGAACTCGATTGCGCTTGGTCGGGATTGTAAAGGGGAGGGCCGCACAATGGGCAAAAAGACCATCAAGCTGGAACCTTTTCGCTCCAAATGCAGTAGATTGTCGTCCTAGGCACGACACATGCGAGCCGATGAATCTTAAGGTCATAGAGAAACAAATCAGGCGGCTTGTATCGCACCTGCCGATACCGGGCTTCACGGTAGGAGTGGCCGTTGGACACGGCGCTTTGTCGAACTTCGTCGCCAATTTGAACTGGGCCAACGCCGATCCTACCAAGTACCTGTACGTAGGCGCCCATGGGATCAGCCGCGGCATGGAAGAGGCCCATCGGATATGGCAAACAATTCCTGAGTCCTTGCGCGCCACGGGTCCGGATGCCGTTGCAAAACATCTGGCGGGGCTCGATTGGAGCCACGTTGTCCCGTTCAGTGCTGGCGGGAGCAACGATGCATCGAATGGCATTTTTGAGAGTGCTGGATTGAATCGCGGTCGGGGGGCGCGGGCGATGACCCGCAATGAGATCCGGGCGGCCCAGCAAGTCTTACAAGGAAAAGCGTTCTCTGCGGCATTGTCGACAACGGCCTCCCGGATGTTCGCCGGGGCTGTAGTGGCTGCGGCGACGGGTTGTGTACTCGCCATCCTCGAGCAGGGGCTAGAATGGCAACGGGGGCGAATTGACCGCGAAGAGATGTTTCGGCGGATCGCCCGGGAGACGGGAAGGTCTGCCGGTTCCGGCGCGGCGGTGTCCGGATTGATGGTGGCCGTGGCGTTGGCGTTCCCGCCGCTCATTCCTTTGGCAGCCCACTTGATGCTACCCTTGGCCGTTATGGGATTTTGCGCTACCGGCCACAAGGTCGTGCGTATTGGGGTAGCGTGGTACGAGGTGCTGCGCGAACCATGCGTCCGCCAAGCCCCATCCACCTTTCAGTCGGTCTTGGCCTTGCCCCCACCCACCAGGGACCACGAGAGCATTGCCGATCAAATGGCTCGATTGAAGGGAATACCGGCCGGGTACCGGTTCGATGCCACCGAATGGAATCGGAAAGAGGAACTTCGCTCCCCCCGGCCAGAAAAGATGCTGTAGATTCAGATAGTTGGATATCAACGGCATTCTGTTGAACTAAACCAGTCAGCTTGGGCAGGCTCCTGTGGCACCAAAACTGTCGAATTGGCGCTGCACCCGCTACCGTGTCAAGGTACGCGAAACTAGCCTGACTGCTTTCGTTTTGCGTCCTCATGTACTCGCACACCAAATTACCGCAAAATGCCTACGGCAGATATACACCGATTTGTTTACGCCCAACAAAGGCATGTCATTCGATTGTTTCTACCCGGTGACCGTCTTTGTATGGAGGACTGCCTTTCGAGAAGTTTCCAAGTGCCCCCTTGAGCAGCGGAATTCGATTTGCTGGAGCGAGTACGAAGAACAAGATGTTCGGGGATGCCGCGCGCCCCCTGATAACCGGCAGACAGTATTTGGTTTCCGACACTTCCCGGAGTTCTGACCTACGCTTTCTTGCATAGCTGTCAACGGGCTCGCTTCTGGGCGCGAACTGTATGGTAATCACGACCTTATCATCTCGAAGGAAGTCAATTGCTTCTTGAAATAGGGTGTATTTGGGCCTCGTAAGAGCCGTCATCGACTTAACTTCAAATCCATTGTCAGGATCCAAGAAGACCATACGGGAGTCTCTGAGGGCGTTCCGGGCTGACTCGTGCCACTCTCTGCGGTCACGCATTGGAATCGGAACCTGATCCTCATAGTAGATCGTGGAAGTTGGCAGAATTCCCAGTTCTCTGACACGCCCAAAACGACGTTCGGAAAGTTGCTGCAGTCCTTCGATGCGCTTGAACAGGTCCGGTTCCCAGCTTTCCCATTCGGAACAACTAGACAGGTAGGCGCGATTATCTCCGTCGGACGAATCGGGCTCAGTACGTGTGTGATACCAGTTGACACCAAGCCGCAAACCGAGTTGTTCCGTCAAGGAGCGAAGAAACGCATACTTCACGAAATCATGTACATCGCCGAGATAGTGTTCCTGCATTTATGTCCCCTAAACCGAACATTGTATTTTTAGGGCCGTAACCCCGCAATTGAGAATTGCCTGCCACAAGCATAGAATCCTCTTTCGTTTCCAGCACAGGGCGGATTCAGGAGACCGGAAATGCCTAACAGGCTCGGCCGCGGCGCCATGCGGCCATACATTTTCGCGTACGCACTGCTGCTCGCCGCCTGGCCGGCGCTGGGCGACACCGTTCTGCTGGAGAACGTGAACGGATACACCCTCGACGGCAACCGCGAACTCATCCGATTTTCCGCCCTGCAATTTACCGACGGAGAGGTCGACCGCCTGTTCGGCGCGGAAGACGTTCTGCCGGAAGATGCGGACCGGCGCGTCGACGGCGCCGGCAGGACCGTGATCCCCGGCCTGATCGACGCTCACGGTCACGTGTTCAGCCACGGCCGGGCGCTGCTTTCGGTAATCCTGACCGGAGCGGCTTCGGAACGGGAAGCCGCGCAAAGAGTGGCGGATTTCGCCGCGGAAAATCCCGAGGTCGAATGGATCCAGGGCCGGGGCTGGAACCAGGTTCTCTGGGAGAGCAACGAATTTCCCGCCGCCGCCAGTCTCGATGCGGTGGTCAGCGACCGGCCGGTATGGCTCGGACGCGTTGACGGTCATGCGGCCTGGGCCAATTCGCTGGCGATGGAAATGGCGGGCGTGACGGCGCAGAGCGAAGACCCGGACGGCGGGCAGATCATCAGGGACGCCGACGGAAATCCCACCGGCGTATTCATCGACACCGCCATGGGCCTCGTTTCCGGAATCATTCCCGCACCCGGCCGCGATGAGATCAAGCGGGCGCTTACAGTATCCATGCAGGATCTGGCAGGCTGGGGCCTGACCAGCGTCCATGACGCCGGCTCGGGTAGTGCGGTAATCGCAGCGTTCATGGAGTTGCTCGAAACGGGCGAGATGCCGATTCGCGTCAACCTGATGCTGGCGGCGAGCGATGAATTCTACGAGGAGCGCCTGACGGAAGGCCATTTCCGCGATGTAAACGACTTTTATGTGATGCATTCGGTCAAGGTGGTAGGCGACGGCGCTCTCGGCAGCCGCGGCGCCGCCTTGCTGGAAGAATACTCCGACGACCCTGGCAATCACGGTCTGCTGCGCTATACCGACGAGCAACTGGAGTATCTGATGCGCGCGGCGATGAACGCCGGCTTCCAGGTGAACACCCACGCCATCGGCGACGCCGCAAACCAGATTGTGCTCGATACCTACGAGCAACTCATCGACGAAACCGGCGGGCGCGATCTGCGGCACCGGGTCGAACATGCCCAGGTGCTGACCTTCGACGACATCCTGCGATTCGCCGAACTCGGCGTAGTCCCCTCAATGCAGGCGGTCCACGCCACCAGCGACAAGAACATGGCCGAGGACCGGCTGGGACCGGTGCGCATTCAGGGCGCCTATGCCTGGCGTAAACTGCTCGAAACCGGTGTGATCATCGCCAACGGCTCGGATTTTCCGGTCGAGCATCCGAATCCTTTCCACGGCCTGCACGCATCGGTCACGCGCCAGGATCAGGCCAACGAACCCGACGGCGGCTGGTATTCCGAAGAGAACATGACGCTGGAGGAAGCCTTCGCCAGTTTCACCATCGACGCCGCCTGGGCCGGACACCAGGAAGACGTACTCGGAACGCTCGAGCCGGGCAGGAAAGCCGACTTTCTGTTGCTCGACCGGGATCTGTTCGATGTTCCCGCGAGCGAAATCTGGCAGATCCAGGTGCTGGAAACCTGGGTCAACGGCGAACGGGTGTATTCCCGCGCGACACGAACCGGCGCTGCAAATTGAATTGAGAGGAGTGACCATGAACCTGTTGCGGCCGTTGCTGCTGTTACTGACAATTTTTGCCGTGGCCGCATGCAGCCCGGCGCCGCAAGGAGGCGATGCAAATATGAATACGGAAATTTTCAGCGACGAGGATGTCGCCCGCTGGCAGGAACGCGCTGCCAGGGTCGAGATTCTGCGGGACCGCTGGGGCATTGCCCATATCTACGGCGAAACCGACGCCGATACGGTCTTCGGAACCTTGTACGCCCAGGCCGAAGACGACTTCAACCGGGTCGAAACCAACTACATCAACGCCATGGGCAGGCTGGCGGAAGCCGAAGGCGCGGGCGAGATCTATCGCGACCTGCGCATGCGCCTGTTCATTCGCCAATCGGAGATGGAAGAACTTTACGAGAGCAGTCCCGACTGGCTGAAACAGTTGATGGACGCCTTCGCCGACGGCCTGAATTACTATCTTTACACCCATCCGGAGGTCACTCCCCGGGTATTCAATCGGTTCGAACCCTGGATGGCGCTGACTTTCACGGAGGGCTCCATCGGCGGCGACATCGAACGGGTCAATATCGCCAGATTGCGCGATTTCTACGGCCCTGGCGACACGATCGCCATGGCCGACGACCTGGTGGTCGACATGGAACCGCGGGGCTCCAACGGCTTTTCCATCGCGCCGGCCAATACCGCGAACGGCAATGCGCTGTTCCTGATCAATCCCCATACCTCCTTCTTCTTTCGCTCCGAGTTGCACATGGTCAGCGAGGAAGGCCTCAACGCGTACGGCGCGGTGACCTGGGGACAATTCTTCATCTACCAGGGCTTCAACGAGAACACCGGCTGGATGCACACTTCGAGCCGGGCCGACGCCATCGACGAGTACCTGGAAACCATCGTCGAACGCGACGACGGCTATTACTACGTCTATGGCGATGAAGAGAGGAAACTGCAGGAAAGCGAGATCGAAATCGATTATCGCGACGGCGATGACCTGAACACGCGCGAGTTCACGGTCTATCACAGCCATCACGGTCCGATCATCCGGGAACAGGACGGCCGGTGGGTCGCCATCAGCCTGATGGAAGAGCCGGTGCGGGCGCTGACGCAGTCCTATCTGCGCACCAAGTCGCGCAATTACATGGAATTCAACGCCAGCATGGAATTGCTGACGAATTCGTCCAATAACACCGTGTACGCGGATTCCGACGGCAATATCGCCTACTATCACGGCAACTTCATTCCGCGTCGCGACCCCTCCTTCGACTGGAACGCGCCGCTCGACGGCAGCGACCCGGCGACCGACTGGCAGGGCCTGCACCCGCTCGACGAGTTGATTACCGTGCTGAATCCGCCGAACGGCTGGATTCAGAACACCAATAACACGCCGTTCTCGGCGGCGGGCGAATACAGCCCCCGGGCCGAGGACTATCCGGCCTACATGGCGAACAATCCCGAAAATCCGCGCGGCATCCATGCCGTCCGTGTGCTTGAGAATAAAACCGATTTCACGCTCGATTCGCTGATCGAGGCCGCCTACGACTCCCTGCTGACCGCCTTCGAACCGCTGATACCGTCCTTGCTCGCCGCCGCCGATGAGGCGCCCGCGGACGATCTCGGAGAACAACTCGCACTGCTGGCCGATTGGGACTATCGCTTCGACGTCGATTCCGTCGAAACGACGCTGGCGGTTTACTGGGCCCAGGCGCTGATGGACAGCGTCAGCGACGAGGCCGGTGCGGCGGGAATCAATATCTACGACTACATGGCGGCAAACGCGAGCCCGGCGCAGCAACTGGACGCCTTGCGCGAGGCTTCCGCCGAACTGGAGTCAGACTGGGGTTCCTGGCAGGCGCCCTGGGGCGAAGTCAATCGCTACCAGCGCATCAATGGCGATATCGTGCAGCAGTTCGACGACGAGGAAGAAAGCTGGCCGGTAGGTTTCGCTTCCGGTCGCTGGGGCGCGCTGGCCTCCTTCGGTAGCCGCAAATATCCCGGTACGCGGCGCATGTACGGCACCAGCGGCAACAGTTTCGTCGCGGCAGTGGAATTCGGCAACCCATTGCGCGCAAAGGCGATCACCGTCGGCGGCCTGCAAAACGACCCTGCATTGCCCCATTTCGACGATCAGGCGGAGATGTACGCCAGCGGCGAATTTCGCGATGTGCTGTTCTATCGGGATGACATAGAAGCGAATCTCGAGCGCAGTTACCGGCCCGGCGAATGAAGTCCGGGGACACGCGATGAATCCAGGTCACGGACGCCACTTCCTCCAGATACCGGGGCCGACCAACGTGCCGGAACGCGTGTCCCTGGCCATGGCTCGGGCGGTGGTCGACCATCGCGGCGCCGGCTTCCCCGAACTGACCTTGCGGATATTCGGAAATCTGCGGAAGGTTTTCGCGACCGATAATCCTGTACTGATGTTTCCGTCATCCGGTACCGGCGCCTGGGAAGCCGCCCTGGTCAATACCCTTTCCCCCGGCGACAGGGTGCTGGCCTTCGAGACCGGCCATTTTTCCACCTTGTGGAAAGAAGTCGCGCAAAAACTCGACCTCGACGTGGTTTGGGTCGAAGGAGACTGGCGCCGGGGAATCGATCCGCAGTTGGTCGAAGATCGGCTGCGGGAGGACAGCGGCATCGCTGCCGTGCTCGCCATGCACAACGAGACTTCGACCGGCGTCACCAGCGACATCGCCGCCGTGCGCGCCGCCATGGACGCCTGCGGCCATTCCGCCCTGTTGCTGGTGGACGCGATTTCTTCGCTTGCCTGCGCGCCGCTGCCGATGGACGACTGGGGCATAGACGTCGTCATCAGCGGCTCCCAGAAGGGACTGATGCTGCCGCCGGGACTCGGATTCAACGCCGTCGGCCCCAGGGCCCTGGAACGCGCGTCGCATTCGACTTCCCGCAATGCCTACTGGAACTGGCAGGCGATGCTGGACAACAACCGGCAAGGATATTTTCCCTATACGCCGGCCACCACGCTGTTGTACGGGCTCGACGAGGCGCTCAAGATGCTGCTTGAGGAAGGCATGGAAAACGTCTTCGCGCGCCATGCCCGCCACGCCGCGGCGACGCGGGCCGCGGTCGCAGCCTGGGGACTGGATAACGTCTGCGTCAACGAACACGAATACAGCAATTCCACCACGGCGATTCTGCTGCCCGAAGGCCGTGACGCGGATCTGCTGCGAAAGATCGTTCTCGAACGCTTCAACATGTCGCTGGGAACCGGCCTCGGCAAGCTCAAGGGCCGCTGTTTCCGTATCGGCCATCTCGGCAATTTCAATGACCTGATGCTAGCGGGAACCTTGAGCGGCGTGGAAATGGGACTGGAACTGGCCGGCGCGCCCCATGGCAAGGGCGGAATCAACGCCGCGCTGAAATTTCTCGCGGCGACCGCGACCAACCCGAACAACTAACCGGGCCACTCCCCCTCCGGGGGAGTCAAATTCGCAAAGCAAATTTGGTGGGGGCTGGAACGCAACGCACAACGATCAAAAGGAGGACACCATGGACCCGGCCACCGCGGTCAATACCAGCGCCGCCGTATCCCTGCTCGGATTCGGCGTACTCATCTTCCTGCTGCTGTTCCTGATCGCGAAATGGAAATGGCACGTGTTCTTCGCCCTGCTGATTCCGATCATGCTGTTCGGGATATTGCCGGGCATCCAGCAGAACAATTTCATCGAAGCTTTCGAGAGCGGCTTCGGAACCACGCTCGGGTCTATCGGCGTCGTCATCGTACTCGGCTCGATCATCGCCGAAGCGCTCAAGCATACCGGCGGCATTCAGGTCATCACCCGTTCGATGGTGAATCTGGTGGGTTCGGCGCGCATGCCGCTGGCGCTGACACTGACCGGCTTCATCATCGGCATCGCGATCTTCTCGGACGTCGCCTACGTCATCCTCAATCCCCTTGTGCATTTCGCCGCCCGCACCATGAACGTCGGCATCGCCGCCATGTCCACCGGGCTCGTCGGCGCGCTGCAATTGACCCACGCCATCGTGCCGCCGACACCCGGCCCGCTCGCGGCCGCCGCGCTGGTGGGAGCCGATATCGGCAAGACCATCATCTATGGCGGAATCGCCTGCCTGTTCGGCTCGCTGGCCTGCTGGGCATGGGGCAAGTTCGTCTGCGGGCCGCGCGTGAAAACACCGGCAAGCGACGAGTTCGGCAGCGTCGAAAGCAGTCTGGAAGGCGGCGAGAATCTGCCTTCGACGCTCAGTTCCTATACACCTATCGTCATACCCATCGTTTTGATCGCATCGCAAAGCGTGGTCTCGCTGGTATACGAGGACGGCCATATCCTGCGCACCGTATTCGCATACCTCGGCTGGCCGGTGGTCGCGTTGTCGATCGGCGTCTGGCTCGCCTATCGCAATATCCGCAGCACCGAGCAGCGCGAACAATCGCGCGACGCCTGGGTCGAAGCCGCCCTGAAGACTTCGGCGATGATCCTGGTGGTTACCGGATTGGGCGGTTCGCTGAGCGCCATCCTGCGCGGCACTCCGGCGGTAGACTACATCGCGGCGCTGTTTACCGATTTCGGCCTGCCGGCGATTCTGCTGCCCTTCACCATCGGCATCATCGGCAACATGATCACCGGTTCGACCACGGTCGGGGTGATCACCGCGGCTTCGCTGAGCGCGCCCATGCTAGGCAATCTCGGCCTGTCGCCGGAAGCGGCGATGCTCGCCGGCGCCAGCGGATCGGTCATCATCAAGTATGTCAACAGCAGTTATTTCTGGGTCTGCACTTCGCTGTCACGGCTCAGCGTGCCCGATGCGGTATTCAGCTACGGCGGCGCCACCCTCGTCGGCGGCATCGTCTCCTTCCTGGTGGTCTGCCTGTTCTGGATTACGGGGCTCGTTTAGCTACAGGCTGCCCCTGGAAACGAGGTTCCAGGCGCGGATGCCGAGAATGCCGACGCCGCCGGCCAGGTACATGATGGTGACCTGATCGACGATGGCGTCGAGATAGGCGCCGACCACGTGGATGTTGGTCAGCACATTCGCTTCGCCGGCGACGAAAATCACCAGGGCCGTGGTGAGAAAGGCCTGGGGGCTGTTGGCGTCGATGTTGATCACGGCATAGGCGATGCCCAGCACCACGATCACCAGTGGCAGAAGGCCGCCGGGCACCGCGCCCGGAGCGAGTCCTTCGATGATTGCGGCCAGCAGGCCGAGACTGTAGGTGAGTCTTGTTGCCATTTTTCGCTCCTCGATTTTCGCCAATGGGGACAAGGCAATCTCCACTGTATCACGACTTCTTTTTGACTGGAACGAAAAACTTCCGGCTTTCACCCGGGCCCGCGAGCGCTGATTCCAGCACTCTGGCCACGTGCAGGGCTTGCAGGGAGGCGCCATGCTGTATCTGGCCCCGGCAGCTTGTGCCGTTGGCGACGATGAGGCTGTCTTTTCCGGCCTTGCGCACCGCTGGCAGCAGGCTCAGTTCGGCCATATCCATCGAGTAGCGGTAATGTTCGGCCTCGTAGCCGAAGGAGCCGGCCATGCCGCAACAGGATGAATCGATCACCTCGACTTCGAGTTCCGGCACGAGCGCGAGTGTCTTGTTCAGCGCGGGCATGACGGCGAAGGATTTCTGGTGGCAATGGCCGTGCACCAGCGCCCGCTTTTGCGGGATCGGTTTCAGCTTCAATTCAAGCTTGCCGGCTTCGTGTTCGGCCGCCAGAAACTCTTCCAGCAAAAAGCTGTTGGCGGCCAGTGCTTCCGCTTCGTCGCCCAGCCCCAGGACGAGATATTCGTCGCGCAGGCTGAGCAGACAGGACGGCTCCAGCCCGATGATCGGCGCGCCGCGTTCGACAAACGGCCGCAGGGCTTCGAGCATGCGCAGGGCTTCGGCCTTCGCCTCGTCCACCAGGCCGCTGCTGAGAAAGGTGCGGCCGCAGCACAGCGGTCTGGAATCGCCTGCCGCCGGCGCCGCTACGCGATAACCCGCCGCTTGCAATACCCTTTGCGCGGCTTCGGCGTTCTCGCGTTCGAAACAGCTATTGAACGTATCGACGAGCAATACCACTTCCCTGCCCGCGCCCGTGGCGTGCGCAGGCCGAAAACGGTCTTGCCGCCAACGGGGCAGCGAGCGGCTCGCGCTGAGACCGAGCAACCATTGCGACAGCAGGGCCAGACCGGGAACCCGGTCACGCAGACTCAGCAGCGAACCGAGCGGGCCGAGCCGATGGGCGTAACGCGGCAGCCAGGCGAACAGCCGGTCGCGCAGGCCGATGCGCTTTCCTGAACCCGGGGCTCGGCGATATTGATGCAGGAACTCGATCTTCATCCGCGCCATGTCGACCCCGGTGGGACATTCGCGGCGGCAGGCCTTGCAACCCACGCACAAGGCCATGGTTTCGTACAATTCCCTTGACTGCGGCGCTTCCGCGCCGGCGGCCCCGCTCAAGGCGAGCCGCAGACTGTTGGCGCGGCCGCGCGTGAGATGGACTTCCTCGCCCGTGACGCGGAAGGAAGGGCACATGACGCCGCCTTTCGCCTTGCGGCAGGCGCCGTTGTTGTTGCACATTTCCAGGGCGCGGTCGTAGCCCTGCCACGCGGACCAGTCGAGCGCGGTTTCGACCGGCTTGCATTGGTAACCGGGGGGATAGCGCATGATCGAGCGATCGTCGAAGCGATGCGGATTGACGATCTTGCCTGGATTGAAGACGTTTTCCGGGTCGAACCAGCGTTTCACCCGTTCGAAATTCTCGACCATGCGGCGCCCGAACATGGGTTCGTGAAACTCCGAGCGCGAGATACCGTCGCCATGTTCGCCGGAGTGGGAGCCCTTGTATTCGCGCACCATTTCCAGCGCCTCTTCGGCGATGGAACGCATCGCCTTCGCGCCTCCGGCCTGTTTCATGTTCAGCACCGGGCGTACGTGCAGGCAGCCCACCGAGGCATGGGCATAGAAGGTTCCCGTGGTGCCATGGCGCGCGAAGACTTCGCTCAGGCGGGCGGTGTACTCCGCCAGGTCTTCCAGCGCCACGGCGCAGTCTTCGATGAAGGAAACCGGCTTGGCGTCGCCCTTCATCGACATCATGATGTTCAGGCCCGAAGCCCTCACTTCCCAGACCGCCTGCTGGAACGAAGGATCGACCGCTTCGACCACGAATGGCGGGTGTCCCCGGGTTGCCGGAGATTTCCCCGAAGATGCGTGCCGCTGGGATTCAGATTGCGAATCCATCAATTCCACGAGTTGCCGCAACGAGGCCAGTTGTTCGGCGTGATCTTCACCGGCGAACTCGACCAGCAACAGGGCGTCGGGTTCTCCTTGTACGAATCGGGCGACCGTTGGTGCGAACAGCGGAATTTCCCGAGCCAGTTCGATCATCGTGCGGTCCATCAATTCGACGGCGGCGGGATTGAGTCCGACGATATGGCGCACGTTGTCCATGGCGTCGTAGAAGCGGGCGAAATGGCAGATGCCGAGCACCTTGTGGCGGGGAATCGGCTGCAGCTCGAGATGAATTCGCCGGAAGAAACCCAGGGTGCCTTCCGAACCGACGAGCAGCCGCGCGAGGTTGGGCCGATCCAGGGTCAACTCGTCGATATTGTAGCCACCGACGCGGCGCAGCAAATCGGGAAAACGGCGCCGGATTTCTTCGGCTTCGCTGTCGCCGAGGTCAAGCAGGTTTTCCACGAGTTCCGGCGGCATGTCGCCGTTGCCAGAATCAACCGGGCGGAAATGGGCCTTGACGCCGCCGGCGAGCAGGGCTTCGATCGAGCGCACGTTATGCACCATGTTGCCATAGCGGATCGAGCGCGCGCCGCAACTGTTGTTGCCGGCCATGCCGCCGATGGTGGCGCGATTGGCGGTGGACACGTCGACCGGATAGAACAGCCCGTGTGGCTTGAGATAACGATTGAGTTGCTCGAGTACGATACCGGGCTGTACGCAGACCGTGCGCGCCGCGGCGTCGAAATCGATGACATTGTTCAGATGGCGGGTGCAGTCGAGGATCAGCGCTTCGCCGATGGCCTGGCCGTTCTGCGAAGTTCCGGCGCCCCGCGGCAACACCGGCACGCCTTCTTCTTCGGCGATGGCGAGCGCGGCCGCGGCGTCCTCCTCGTCGGCGGGCACGGTCACGCCAACCGGCATGATCTGGTAGATCGAAGCGTCGGTGCTATAACGCCCGCGATTGAAAGCGTCGAACCAGACCTGGCCCCGAAGTTCCTTTTCCAGCCGGCGTTGCAAGTTTTCCGAAGCCATGGGCAAAACCGGTCCGGCAGCGGCGCGCAGGGCTAATATCCTACCGCCGCGCCGTCTCCGCGGCGCGAATCGGAAGCGCCGAGAAAGAGACCGGCTTCACGGTCGTGATACACCCCCATGGCCGCTCCCTGGCTGCCGCGGGACATGAGGCTGTGACCCATGGCCTCGTAGAGCCGCATAGTGTCCGCCGACAAGGCGTTCGGTTCCGCGCTCGTCACGTCCGGCAGCCATTGGTGATGGATGCGCGGCGCTTCGACCGATTCGGCGATGTTGTAGTCGTGGTCGATGATGTTCAGCACCAATTGCAGGACGGTATTGATGATGGTCTTGCCGCCGGGACTGCCGACCGCGAACAGCGGCTGGCCGTCGAACGCGACGATGGTCGGCGTCATGCTCGAAAGCGGCCGTTTCCCGGGACGGATCAGGTTCGGCGGCGTGCCGATCAGGCCGTTGGCGTCGGTGACCCCCGGTACGGCGTTGAAATCGCCCATTTCGTTATTGAGCAGGTAGCCGCCGCCTTCGACCACGATGGCCGAACCATAGCCGAATTCGAGAGTGTAGGTCAGGCTGACCATGTTGCCGTCCTTGTCTACCACGGAGAAATGCGTGGTCTCCTCGCTTTCGTAAGCCTGGGCGAAAAGTTCGGGGTCGCTGTTCGAGGCGCGCTCCAGATCTATGGTGTTGCGCAATTCTTCGGCATATTCCTTCGATGTGAGGCGTTCGAGCGGCATGCCTTCGTTGAAGTCCGGGTCGCCGAGATGCTCGGCGCGGTCGGCATAGGCCCGGCGCATGGTTTCGGTCAACACGTGCAGATACTCCGCCGAGTTATGGCCCATCGCGGCAAGATCGTAGCCTTCCAGGATGTTGAGCATTTCCACGAGCACGACTCCGCCCGAACTCGGCGGCGGCATGCTGACGATTTCATGACCGCGATAGTTGCCGCGGATGGGCTCGCGCTCCACCGCTTCGTAGCCTGCCAGATCCTCCTCGGTAATCAGGCCGCCGATGTCCGCCATGAATTGCGCCAGCCGCCGCGCATTCTCGCCCGCGTAAAAGCCATCCCTGCCATTGTCGCGGATCAGTTCCAGCGTCGCCGCCAGATCCGGCTGTACCCAGGTATCGCCCATTTCGTAGAGCGAACCGTCCGCTTTGGCAAACACGGCGGCGCTCGAAGGATATTGCTGGAAGCGCCGCTGATTGCCGGCGAAACTGCGTTGCAGCGTATAGGTGATCGGAATGCCTTCCCGCGCGAGTGCGACCGCGGGCGCCACGAGATCGGCCCAGGGCAGGCTGCCGAGTTCCTGATGCGCTTTCCACAGTCCGGCCACGGTGCCGGGCACGCCAACCGCCAATGGCCCGAAATGATTGGAATTGTTTACGACCCGGCCATCGACTCCCAGATACATCTGTTCGGTCGCTGCCAGCGGCGCCTTCTCGCGAAAATCGAAGGCCGTGGCGTGGCCGTCGCTGCCGTGATAGACCAGAAAGCCGCCGCCGCCGATATTGCCCGCGCTCGGCCAGGTGACCGCCAGGGCGAACGCCGTGGCAATGGCCGCGTCGACGGCGTTGCCGCCGTTTCTGAGCGCTTCCACGCCAGCCTCGGAAGCCAGCCGGGAAGCGCTGCTGACCATGCCGTTCTTAGCATAAGTCGGCGTGCGGCCGCCTTCGGCCCAAGCCTGACTGACCAGGGTCAGTAACAGGAAAGAAACAAGAATCCGGAAAATTCGATGCTGCATCACGAAACCACCCGCGGGACAAAAACCGGATTATACGTGAACTCACGTCAATCTCGACCGGTAGCGCAGGACAAGTGCGGGTGTCCCGCCGAAGTGTCCCGGCGACAATCTCCGGCTTGGTTGACCATGTCGACTACATGGTAGACTTGAACCGCATCGCCACCTCTGAATTGGAAGACGGATTCATGTCAGGCAGAGTAAGCAGAAGACAGTTACTGCTGGGCGGATCGGCGCTGTTCGCCGCCAATGCCTTGCAGTCGATTCCGGGCGGCGGATTCCTTCCCGGCCTCGAATTGATGCGAAGCGCCCACGCGCAAGATGCAATTCCGAAGCCGGACCACATCATTCGCATGAGTTCCAACGAAAATCCCTGGGGTCCGTCGCGCGTCGCCCTGCGCGCGATCTACAATGCGATCGACGAAGCCAATCTGTATTCCTTCTACGGTAATCCCCTGCCGGAACTGATCAGCCGCCAGCAGAATATCGACCGTGACCACATCAGCCTCGGCGCGGGTTCGGCGGAACTGCTGAAAGTGGGCGGGCTGCTCGCGGGCATGCGCGGCGGTTCCATCGTCATCCCCCATCCCACCTTCGAGGATCTGCCGGACTATGCGGAAGCCAACGGCACCGAGGTGATCCGCGTGCCGGTGGACGGCGACATGAAAACCGACCTGGAAGCCATGGCGAGCGCCATCCGCGCCGACACCAGGCTGGTCTATCTCTGCAATCCGAACAACCCGATTCCCAACGTCATCGAAAAGAACGCGCTGCGGGATTTCATCGTCGAAATCGCCCGGGACCGCATGGTGTTTCTCGACGAGGCCTATCACGAATTCGTCGACAACCCCGATTACAGCACCATGATGGACCTGGTACGCAATGGCCAGCGCAACCTGATCATCACGCGCACGGCTTCGAAGATTCACGGCCTGGCCGGTTTGCGCGTCGGTTTCGCCTTTTCCCACCCAGAACTGGCGCGGGAAATCACCGACCGGCAGACCGGTTTGCAAAACATCGTCGGCATTCGCGCCGCCGAGGCCAGCTACCAGGACGAGGAACATTCGAATTTCGTGCTGCGCACCGCGCGGGAATCTCTCGACATCGTCGAGAGCTACCTGCGTTCCGCCGGCATCAAATTCATTGAGTCGAACGCCAATTTCAGCTTTATCGAAACCGGACATCCCATAGAGGAAGTCCAGGCCCGGTTTCTGGAAGAGAACATCCAGGTCGGCAGACCGTTCCCGCCTTTCACGAACTGGATGCGGCTGAGCATGGCGAAACCCGGCGAGATGCGTTATTTCGTACAGACGTACAAGACGCTGTACGGATGATCGGAACGGCATAAGACAAGAACGATCAACACGGAATCGTGAGCTTGAATAGGGCGAAAAACTGCCGCCATTCCCGGAAGGCTGGTACTTTCTGACCGACCGCAAGCCGAAACGGTTCTTCGTGGGCTTGCGCTTTCTGCCGCCTCGCTTGCGCGCCCCGGTCATCAGCCAGTTCATGCTGACCAATCAAAAGCTCGACGTGGCGCAGGACGAGAAAATCTGGAGTCGGAAGCGATTCAGGGCACGGCCCGTATTGAGCCGGACAGACGGCGAAATCGGTCTGTACCAACGCTGGTGCCGGCAGTTCTATCCGGAAACCGGAGTTGACGACCGGAGCGGATCAGGTCTCGACTGATTCAACCGGGTGGCGGTAGCCCTTGATCCTGATCCTGAAGTTCTTCCGCGGGCTGAGCTTGGGGAATGGACTGAGTTTGAGCTTGTAGTTCTTCGGAACCAGTTCCATGTCCAGATAGCGCGCGATCAGCATTATGTTCAGCACAAGCTGGAGTTCGGTCCAGCGCCTGCCGCCGCAGGTATGGGTGCCCGTACCAAATGGCACGAAGGCGCCGGTCTGCTTGTGTTCGTCCCGGGGCGGCAGGTAGCGGTCGATATCGAACTTGTCCGGATCCTTGAAATGTTTTTCGAAGAAATGCGTGGCCGTGAACGCGATCATGATCTCGCTATAGGCAGGTATGGGCACTCCATCGATATCGAAAGAGTTCATCGCCGTGCGCCGATGGACGTTGATCACCGGGTGCAGCCGCAAGACTTCCATGGCGAAGCGATGAGTAACGTCGATCGCTTCGGGGGTGAGCGCCTTCGCGTCCGGCTCGCCGTTTTCGAACAGGGCGTCGGCCTCGGCGATCATGCGCTCATGGATATCGGGATTCACCAGCATTTCGTAAATGGCGAAAGCCACGGCGCTGCCGGTGTAATGACCGGCGATAATCGGTGCGATAAACGCAAATCCCAAGTCCGTCTCCGGCAGGAATTGAGGATCCGATTGATGCAACTCCATGAGATCGTCGACCAGGTCGCGGCGCTTCCCCGCGCGTTGCGCCGGCGTATGGGTCGCATGAATCTGCGCGTACAGGTCGAGTATGCTTTGCTTGTATTTCTTCATCCGCGGCGTTCGCAGCATGAATTTCGGCAACAGGCCGATTATGTGTACGAAGAGCGCGCGGTATTCGAACTTGATCAGGTCATCGAGAACGTAGCTCGGCTCGATGCTCACACTCAATTCGGCAATCTGCTCACCGATCAGGCGCTGGCAGGAAGCTTCGACGGGAATGACGCTGCCCTCTTTCCAGCCCCCGAAGTTGCGCCGTGCGATTTCGAATACATCTCCCATCCGGTCTTCGACGACTACCCGCGAATTGCCGTCACGCACCGCCTTGCGCATGCGGAAATGATCGGCGCCGTCCATGCTGGCGATCGACCGGGCGGTGCCCCATTCCTGCTGAAACGCCTCGAGATAGTCCCGGGCCCGCAACAGCAGTCGTCCCTTTTTGCCGGTCCACAGATTCAGTTCCTGACTGGCAAGAACGACCAGCTTGCGGCCGCCGGCGTTGATTTCGTAGACGGGTCCGTGTTTTTTGGCCTGTTCGGCAAAGAACTTGGGCAGATTACCCTGCCGCGCCGCCCGCGAGCGCAGGATATCGAGCAAGCCGATGGACGGCAGCTTCTTGCGCCAGCCGGTACGCAAGGCTTCCGGCGGGCGATATGAACTACGCACCGCTTCGCCTATGGTGCGCCCGATCAGGTCCATTCCGCTGAGCAATTCGATGCGCTGCTCGGCGGCTTCGAGCTCTTCGGGTTCGAGCAAGGTGCGCACGCCGTCGCAATTGTTCAACAGTCCTATGATGGCGACATCCCGCGGTTCGGGACTTTCATCGGTTACCAGAATGCGGGTTATCCGTTGTTTGATCTCCTCTCCGGGTGCGCCGTCGACAAGCGGATAACGGCCGGTTCGGGAAACTCTTTTCGAAAGCGACCAGAAGCCGGCCGAGTCGAAGTCGAGAATCCCCATCTTGACCAGGCGGGCGAACGCCTTGTCGCTGATCGTTTCGGCCCTGGCCGCGATTCGTTCGACCCAGAACTGGGCGTTGTGCGTTTTCTTCTCCTTGACGATTTCCTCGAGCACCGGATCCAGAATGTCGTCTCCGGTCGGCTCGTCGCTGACGAGAGTAAGGGTCTTGAGGTCCGAATCAATGCGATTCTTCAGGGCGAGATCCATGAGAACCCCCCCGGCGAAAGCGCAGGACATCTTCCACTCGGGCACGGGAGCGAAGTACCCGGTATTTTCATCGAGCAGCAAGAGCAGTACTTCTTCGGCGAACGTCATTTCACGATTCTTTCGTTGTCTAATTTTCCCGATTGGAGAATCATTCGATCGAAGTTGAGTAGCGCCTGAATTCTAGCCGAATTGGGCGCAAGTTCGCTAACCCGCGGCCGGCAGGGGCTGCTGGGGATCAATTTTGGGCTTGATCAAGCCAAGATGCATGGTTGAAATCGCCGGAACCACCAACATCAGAACGAAGGTGGTGATCAAAATGCCTACGCCGATTGAGGCCGCGAACGGCATCATGAACTGCGCCTGGATGGAGCGGTCGAGAATCAGCGGCGTGAAGCCCATGAAGGTCGTTACCGAAGTCAGCAGGATTGGCCGGAATCGTCCCTTGGCGCCCTCGATGACCGCGTTGCGTGGAGAGGCCCCGTCCCGCAGTTTCCGGTCGATAAGGTCGACCATCACCAGCGAGTCGTTGACTATCACTCCGCTGAGTCCCAGGATGCCCATGATCGTGGTGGCGCTGACCGGGACCTGCAAAATGAAATGTCCGATCATCACCCCGATCAGGCCGAAGGGAATGATCGACATGATGATGAACGGCTTGGTGTAGGAACGCAGCGGAATCGCCAGCAAGGCGAAGATCAGCAACATGGCCAGCGCGAAGCCGCGATATAGCGAGCCGAGCGAATCGGCTTGCACCTGTTGCTCGCCGCCGAGGATATAGCTCAGATCCGGATCTTCCTCGATCAGATTCGCCAGAATCGTGCCGGTGAGCAGTCCGTTGGCTTCTCCCGCCGAGATCACTTCGGTGTCGACATCGCCGGCTACGGTAACGACGCGCTGCTCATCCTGACGCCGGATCGCCGGCAGGGAGTTGCCCGACTTTACCGAAGCAACCTGCCGCAGGGGAACCTCGGCGCCGGAAGGCGTGCGGACGGCATATTCCTCGATATCGGTAATCGCATTGCGTTCCACCTCGGGCAGCCGGGCATAAACGCGGACTTCTTCCCCGTTGCGCTGTACGCGCAAGGCTTCGGCGCCGAAAAAAGCCGCCCTCGCCTGCAAGGCCAGATCCTGCAGGCTCAGGCCGAAAGTACGGGCGTCCGGACGCAGTTCCAATTGCATTTCGCGTACGCCCGGCGTGTGGTCGGAACGAACGTCGAATACGCCTTCGATATTGCGCAAGCTGGTCGCCACCGTCTCGGCGTGCTCAGCGAGCCGTTCAGGATCGGGATGCGACATTACCGCTTCAAGGGGATTGCCGAGATCGAGCACCTCGCCGCTGAAGACCACGCTGCGAACATAGGGAAGAATGCCGACTTCATCGCGCCAGGCCTGGGCGACTTCGGTGGTGGTGATATCCCTGTCCTGGGCGCTGATCAGCTTGAATTCAATAGTGGCGATATTGGCTTCGGGATTGAGGCTAGGTTCCGCCGCCAGGCCGCCTCCCTCAATCCTGGGCCGCTGACCCACGACCAGAGTGACCCCGTCAAGCAAATCCGGAGAGCCTTCGGGCTGCGCGACCGAAAGTTCTTCGATCACCTGCAGGCCCGAGGCTTCGAGCGCCACCGCCACTTCATAGGTTCTCGATGCTGTGGTGGCGTCGGGCATTTCCAGCGTGGCGGTCACGAAATCGCCTTCCACCACATCGGCGAAAATGACCGCGATCAGACCCGCGGGCAACAGCGAGACGCTGACGATGAGCGCGCCGACGGCGCCGGCGACGATTACCAGCGGCTGGGCGGTGGTGAATTTCAGCGCCCGGTCGAGAGGTCCTTCGATGAAGACCTGCAACCCCCTGTCCACGATGCCCTGCGTAGCGGAAAAAAATCGGTCGGCCATGCTGGTCGGACGCCAGTCGGGACCAGGCAGATGCGACAGATGGGCGGGCAGAATGAACAGGGATTCCACCAGGGAGATCACCAGCATGCCGATTACGATGATCGGCAGCGCCCGCCAGATATCGCCGATTCCGCCGGGAATGAACAGCAGGGGAACGAATGCCGCGATCGACGTCAGCACGGCGAAGGTCAGCGGAACCTTGATCCTGCGCGTTCCGCGAATTGCCGCGGCGACTCCGGACAAGCCCTGCCTGCGTTCCTTGTAAATACTGTCCGCCGTGACGATGGCATCGTCGACGATAATGCCGATCGCCAACACGAATACAAACAGCGAAATCGTGTTGATGGCGACATCGAACAGCAACATGACAGCGATCGCGCCGACAAATGTCGTGGCCAGGCCTATGGTTACCCAGATCGCCAGCCGGATTTGCAGAAACAGCGCCAGCGCGACGAATACCAGCAGCAGGCCGAGCGAGCCGTTTTTCAGCAACAGGTCGACGCGTTCGGAATAGGTTTCGGATTCGTCGTTCCAGATGCTGATGCCGGCGCCGGCGGGTAGCGAAGGCTCGATCACATCGGCGAGATGCCTGTGTACCGCAGAGGCGACGTCCATGACCTGTTCGCTTTCGGAACGATACACCTCGATGAAAACCGCCGGCTGGTTTTCGTGCCGGACGATAATGTCGACATCCTGAAATTCGTCGCGAACCGTGGCGATATCGCCGAGCCGCAGCACGGTTCCGTCGTCCTGGGCGAGTATCACGATGTCCTCGAAGTCCTGTTGCACATACCTCTGACCGAGCGTGCGCACTCGCACCTGGGCTTGCGAGGTATCAATGCTGCCGGCGGACAGGTCCAGCGAATTGGCGCGAATGACGTTTGCTATATCGTCCAGGGTCAGGCCGAGCGCGCGCAGCCGCTGCCCGGGAACCTCGATGGAAATCTCGTATTCCCGCATGCCACTGATTTCGACCAGGGAAACGTCGGGCAGGGCCGCGAACTCATCCTCGATCTGATGGGCCAGTTCCTTCAGCGAACGCTCGGACATGTCGCCGTAGAGAATCATGCGGATGACGCTCTGGCCATTCGACATTTCGCGGATTTCCGGCCGTTCGGCGTTCGCGGGGAAAGTCTGGATTCTGGCAACCGCCGATTCCACGTCGTCGAGGGCCTGATCCATATCGACACCGGAATTCATCTCCACTCGCACCGACGCGATGCCCGGCGCCGCAACCGACCGCACCGTATTGACGTCTTCCAGCCCGCTGACCTGGTCTTCGATCTTGATGACGATGGATTCCTCGATTTCTTCCGGGTTGGCGCCCGGATAGGCAACGGAGACTTCGATCATATAGAAGGGGACGTCCGGCCAGGCTTCCCGTTCGAGTCCGGTGAGGGAGACGAGCCCGGCGGCGAGGATGGCCAGCATCAGCAGATTGGCGGCAACGCCATTGCTCGCCATATAGGCTATTGGGCCCGGCGGTTCTCCCTGGTAAGGATCGCTGGCGTTCATTACAGTGGTTCGGATCCGGTCAGCACACGCATGCCTTCGATTGCGAATTGCACGCCCCCGGTGATTACCCGCTCGCCCGCCTGCAGGGCGCCGGTTACCCAGGCTTCGTCGTCCGCGCGCTGGAAAATCCGGACCGGAACGATGCCTACGGCGCCGCCGCCATCCACGGTCCAGACTTCGTTGCCGGCTTGCAACGCCGCGCGCGGAATCCGGTAGATGTTGGCCATTGCAACGCCCTCGATCTCGACATCGACGTATTCGCCGACAAGCAAGGGCGGATTGCCGCCGGCGGCCGGGCCGTTGACCGGGGCGCCCGCGGTAAAGGGATCTGGCACGCGTATGACCACGTCGACGGTTCTCGTCTGCGAATCGACCGCGGCTTCGGCCCGGTCGACATAGCCGCTCCAGGCGAATCCCTGTTCACCGTATTCGGCGATTACGCGCGCCGCCACCTGTTGCGAGTCGTCTCCCGCGCGAAGTTCCCAGAGTCCGGGAATCAGGGCGGCATCGCTGTCGGGCAGGGCTACGAGGATTTCAGCCTCGTCTGCCGCGAACAGACTGCCGACCACTTGTCCGGCCGCCACGATCTGGCCGGCATCGACCGACTCCGCGCGCACATAGCCGTCGAACGGGGCGGTAACCGCGGTTCGCGACAAGGCAAGCCGGGCCTCGGCGAGCCGGGCTTCGTCACGCGCAAGCGCGGCTTCGGCGGCCTGCAATTGCGGCTGGCGCAGGGTTAGCGGGCTCGGTTCCGCAGGCGCATAGCCGGTTTGCCGCCTGGAAAAGTTCTCGTATTCGGCCTTGGCGATATCGGCCCGCTCTTCGGCTTCGAGCAATGCGACCCGTCTCGCCGCAACATCGGCCATGGCTACTTCGACCCGGTACCGGTAATCCTCTTCTTCGATTTCGAACAGCGTCTGTCCCGCTTCCACCCGGCCGCCGCTGCGGAACGCGGGGTTTACGCTTTCGACCCTGCCGCCCACTTGCGGCGCGATATTGACTTCCCTGGCGGGCCGCACGGTTCCCGAGCCGAAAACGGGAATGGCGCCCGGCGATGAAGTCACCGTGCCGGTCAGGACAAAAGGTATCTGGGGCGGGAGTTCGCGGCTTTCCGGCTCCGGCGCCAGCGAAATCAGGAACATCGCCAGAGCCACCGAACCCGCCACGATGGCAAGCGCGGTGATTACGCCGGTGATTCTTCCCAACAGACTATTCATTGGCATTTCCCGCAATGGCGTCAAGCGGAGCGGCCCGGGCTCCGTCCGACCGGGTTATCTCCGCAGTCCAGGCGCCGCCAATAGCGCGGTGCAGGGCCAGCCGGGCCAGGCCGAGGTCGCGTTCCGCCGCGGACAATGCGGCCCGGGCTCCCGCCCGCACCTGCCCCGCAAGCAGCACTTCGCCATAAGAGCCAATGCCGGCGGCGTATCTTTGCGCCTGCAAACCCGATTCGGCTTCGGCATCGTTTACATAGGCAAGCAGCACCTCATGACGGCGGCGGCCAGCGTCGAAAGCCGCCAGTGCGGCCTCGACTTCATGCACGGCAGTCACCACGGACTGACCGTACACCGCTGTGGCTTCGCGCAGTTGCGCTTCCGCCAGCGCCAGATTGTCCCGCAGGCGAGAACCTTGCAGTACCGGGCCCAGCAGATTGACGCCGAGATTGCTGAACCACTGGTCCGGGTCAAACCAGTCGCCGGCTTCGGTAGCCTGCAAGCCGATGGAGCCGGACAGCGACAGGGCCGGCAATAACTCGGCCTCACGCGCGCCAAGGACAAAGCGGGCGGCTTCCATGCGTTGCCTGGCGCCGGCGACATCGGGCCGCTGGGCAAGCAGTTCCGCCGGAATGCCTTGCGGCTCGGGTCCGCTGGCCTCGGCCAGGGACAGGCTGGCGGGCAACAGGTCAGCAATGTCTTCCCGGTAGCCCCCCAGCAGAATCCACAGCCGGCTTTCCGCCTCGGCCAGCCCGGTTTCCAACTCGGGTAGCCTGGCACGCGCCTGACTCAGCGCCCGGCGCGCGGCGTAACGTTCTCCGGCCTCGGCAAGGCCGGTCTCATAGCGAAACTCGGCCAGGTCATCGCTCTCCGCAAGCAGATCAATGGTTTCCAGCGCGAGTTCACGCTGCCGGCGCAGGTCCACAAGTTCCAGATAAACACCGATGGTTTCGGCGAGCACGGAGATTTGCGCGGCATGAAAGTCCGACTCCGAGGCCAGCCGCTCGGCGCCGGCGGCAAGCCGCAGATTGCGGTTGCGGCCCCAGAAATTCGCCTCCCAAGAAAACTGCGCGCCGAGGTTGTAGGTGGTCAGGCCGAGACGGTCGGGCAGGGCAAGTCCGAACTGATCGGCCAATTGCTCGCCAAGGCCGAGTTCATCGAGCTGGGCTCCGATTCCCGCATTGGTAGGCAGGTAGAGATCGGTGACGCCGGCAGTGGGGCTGATCGCGGGCAAACGCGCGGCATCGGCGATACGCGCCCTGGCCCTTGCCTGTTCGACCCGTGTCGCCGCAATGGCCAGATCGGCATTCGATTCGAGCGCGGTCTCCACCACCCGGTTCAGCGCAGGGTCGGCAAATGACTCCCACCAGGCCGGAGATTGGAAGGGCGCCATGGTTTCACTGGCGACGGCCTGAATGGCTGGTTCGGCAGTGGATTCCGGGTCATTCCAGAAAGGTTGCAGGGAACAGGCCTGAACAAAGGCGCAAACAACAGTTGCCAAATGAATTTTTGAGTTGGTTCTTTTCAATTGGCCTCATCCATCTTCAGTTGCGTCATCCACTGTCTCTTTGCATTGCCATTCTGAGGAGAAGGAATGAAATCACGACCATGGAAAGCTCGAAAACGGCAACTATACCCTGATTCAGGGTAAATCCTTCCATCGCCTGTATGACCACTTGCGTACTCATCAGACCGCCCGCTCCGAATTATCCGCAAGCGATTTTGGCGATTCTACAGGAGGTTGCCGGAAACTCCATATTTCAGACCCCTGGGAGCAACTGACGTAACATGGAGGCAGATTCAATTCGCTGGCGGGAGTATCCATGGAAAGAACCGACATCGTCATTGCCGTGCTGGCGATCTACCAGGTCGTGTTGCTCGGCATCGGCTTCTGGGCTTCGCGGCGGACCGCCGACGGCGAGGATTTCTTTCTGGGCGGGCGGCAACTCGGTCCGGTGGTGGCCGGGGTCAGCTATGCCTCGAGCGCTTCTTCGGCGTGGACGCTGCTCGGCCTCAGCGGCGCCGCCTATGCCGCGGGGGTCTCGGCGGTATGGGTCGCGCTGGGCTCCGTCAGCGGCATGTTCGTGGCCTGGTGGTGGATCGCGCCGCGGCTGATGCGCTATAGCCGCGAGCACGACCAGTTGACCCTGATCGACTTCCTTGCCCATGGCGCCGGCGGCGGCGCCCGGCGCGCGATCGTTTACCTGTCTTCCCTGGTCATCGTCTTCTGCTTCGTGTTTTATGTCGCCGCCCAGTTCCAGGGCGCCGGCGGCATGTTCGCCTCGACTTTCGACATCTCCCTTCCCGCCAGCATCGCCGTCGGCGCCCTGGTCATCATGGTCTACACCTTTCTCGGCGGCTTCTGGGCGGTGAGCGTGACCGACACCCTTCAGGGAATTCTGATGGCGGTCACCGCGTTGCTGCTGCCGGCGGCGGCGATGGTCGCGGTGGGTGGAATCGGCGGGCTGGCCGAGGGGCTGCGGGGGGTGGGAAGCCCGGAACAATTGAGCTTTGTGGCTGGCGGCGGCTTCTGGTTTGCCGCGGGAGTGGTGCTCGGCGGCGTCAGCATCGGCATCGGCACTTACGGCCAGCCCCATCTGCTGGTGCGCTTCATGGCCCTGCGCGACGAGCGGGCGCTGTTGCGGGCGCGCTGGATCGTGGCCTTCTGGTATCTGGTGGTTTTTGCGGGAATGATTCTGCTCGGCCTGGCGGGCCGCGTGCTGTTGCCGGAACTTGGCGATCCGGAGACCGTTTTCTTCAGCGTCAACGAGGCATTGCTGCCGCCGTTGCTCGGCGCGGTGCTGCTGGCGGCGGTGCTGTCGGCGATCATGTCCACCGCCGACAGCCAGTTGCTGGTGGCCGCCGGCGTGATCGCCCACGATCTCGGGCTCGGCCATCTCGGGCGCGCTTCGCTGTTGCGGGTTTCGCGAATCGTGATCGTGCTGCTGGTCGCGGCGGCGGTGGGGGTTGCCCTGTACCTGCCCGAGAGCATCTTCAACCGGGTGCTGTTCGCCTGGATCGCACTCGGCTCGGCATTCGGGCCGCTGGTTTTCCTGCGTCTGGCGGGATACGAGGCGGAGCCGATGGCGATTCTGCTATCGATTCTGACCGGATTTTCGCTATCGGTGCTGTTCTATCTGCTGCCGGACACGCCGGGGGAAGTACTGGAACGGCTGGCGCCGTTTTGTTGCGCGTTCGTGGTGTTAGTGGCTTCGATACGTCGCCGCCGGGTGGCGGACGCCGTGAATACGTCCTGAGCTGACTGCCTTCCCATGGATATTGCTTGCCATCCCTGACGCGGCACTTGTGGCTTCGCTAACCCCCAGTCCCGACATCCTTGTCGAGCCGTTCGGCCCTCAAAAAGCGTTGCTTTTTGTCGGCTGCGCCGACCGGGCCTCACCCTGAAACTCCACGTGGATTTCGAGCTCGATTTCGTCCCCCACGCCAAAGCTGACGAAGCGGTCGATGCCGAAGGTTGAACGCTGGAAGTTGGCGCTGGCGGAAAAACCTATGGTGTAGACGGGAGGCGGCGGGAAGGAAACACGACCGCCGCCATTGAAAGTCACCTCGATGGGAACCGCGGCCGTGATTCCCCGCAGGGTCAGCTCGCCATCGAAAATGTAGGTGTTTTCGTTGATGGTCTCGGCAAGCGAGGTGGTGCGGTAGACGGCCTGGGGGAACTGGGCGGCATTGAAATAGTTCTCGCCCAGTAGTTCCTCTTCGAATTCCGGCAGATTCATGTCGAACCCGGCGATATCGATAACAACCTCCACACTGGAGTCCTCGATATTCTCGGGATCGAAATCCAGCGATGCATCAAACTCATTGAAGCGGCCGGTTAGGGTGGAAAAGCCCAGATGGTTCAGCTTCCACAGCAGGGTGGCGTGGTTTGGGTCCAGGGTGAACTGTCCCGAGCGGATTTCGGTGATTTCGGTTTCGAAGTCCGGTGTCATCATGCGGTCGCAGCCGCTCAGCAGAACCGCGCCGGCGATGGCCGGGAGGCTGCGGCCAAGTACTTTGGACAATGTGGTAATCATGTTCGCCCTTTTCCATTGCAATCGACAGGTTGGTTTCCCGGTGAATCTCTTTTTGACGCTAATCGCCAATTCCCTATTCTGTCATTCCGCGCGTGGCGGAGCGAAGTCGCAGAATCTCAGGCAGCGGCCCCTCCACGAGATCCTGCGGCTCCGCGCAGGATGACGGAAGATTGGGGCTCGGCGCCAAAGCTGGCGATTGTCGCTTCACTGGCGCACGGCGAACACATCGACTTCGATGTCGATGTCATTGGGAATTTCCGCGGTGCTCGCCCAGTACCCCTGGCCGACGCCGTACTCCAGCCGCCGGATGGTTACCCTGCTCTGCAGGCGAAATCCGAGTTGGTCGCCATTGCTTTCCACGCTGAGGGTGAAGGGAAAGCTCATGGGCCGGGTCACGCTGCGGATCGTCAGGTTGCCGTTGGAAGTGAAGGAATCAATCGACGTCAGGCGGCATTCCTCGGCAACGAAAGTGGCGGTGGGGAACTGGTCCACATCGAACAGTTCCACATCGAGCAGGTAGTCGATCGCCTCGGGAGAATCCAGCCAGAGATCGCCGATGGGAATCGTCACCGTGAATTCACAGGAGCCCGGGTTTATGGGGTCGATGTTGAATACCGCATCGACATTCCTGAACTCGCCCTGGTAGGGGTCGCCGGTGTAGGTGTAGTGGAAGATGACCTTCGACTGCTCCTGGTCGATGACCCAGGTCTGGGCCAGCGCGGGCAGGCCGCTCAGCAACAGCAGCGGCGACAGCGCCGCAAAGTACATTTTTCGCATTTTCTCATTCCTCCATAGCTTTCGCGCGGCACACATCCCACTTTACGGCAATGCGTAGGCCACGATTTCGGCGGGCGTGCCGCCGCCGCTGACAACCATGGCGATGTATTGCTTGCCGTCGTGTTCATAAGTCATCGGCACCCCGGTCTGGGTGGCCGGCAGTTCCATTTCGAACAGGATTTCACCGGTTGCCTTGTCGTGGGCGCGGAAAATGTTGCCGCCGCCGACGCCTTCGCCGGCAAACAGCAGGGATTTGGTCACCAGCAGGCCCGACTTGGTCTCGACGCCGGTGCGCGGCAGGTCGACGCCTTCCAGCGCCGGATTGTTGGCGATTCGTTCCGGCGTATCGGCATTGGCGATCTGCCAGAGCATTTCACCGGAATTCATGTCGAGCGCCGTGATCCTCCCGTAAGGCGGTTGGACGATCGGCAGACCCTGGACCCGCGGTACGCGCACGCCGAAGGACTGGCTGAAATCGACATCGGAATTCGGATCCTTCTCCACCGACAAAACCGAGAGTACGGTGCGGGATGGCACATACAGATATCCTGTTTCCGGATCGAGCACGCTTGCTTCCCAATTGGGCCCGCCGGTTGCCGAAGGCAGGCTCAGGGTGCCTCTCGTGCCGTCGGCCGCTTCCGCCTCGGAAGGCGGGGAATACAGGTTCGGGCTGAGGCGGAAATCCTCGATCGCCACCAGGGCCTCGGCGCGAAGCTCGGGCGTGAAATCGATCAGATCGTCTTCGGTGAAGCCCTGCCGGTCGACGGCGGGGGGACGGGTCGGAAAAGGCTGTGTCGGCGAATACCATTCACGCGGCACATCGCCGGCTGGAACGGGCAGTTCCTCGATCGGCCAGATCGGCTCGCCCGTCTCCCGGTCGAAGGTGTAGACGAAAGACTGCTTGGTCACCTGGGCGAGAATCTTGCGGCCGTTGGGCAAGTCGCCCAGCACCGCCGCGGAAGGATTGTCCCAGTCCCAGATGTCATGGTGAATCAACTGATAATGCCATTGGCGCTCGCCGGTCTGGATATCGAGCGCGACCACGCTGTTAGTGAACAGATTGTCGCCAGGGCGATCGGCGCCGAAGCGGTCGCCGGTCGCCGATTCGGTAGGCAGATAGACGTGCCCCAGTTCCGGGTCTCCGGACATGGTCGCCCAGACTCCGCCATTGCCGGAAATTCGGGCGCCGTCGTCAAACCAGGTTTCGATGCCGATCTCACCGGGCTCGGGAATGACATGGAAAGTCCACAGCAATTCGCCGGTCTGTGCGTGGAAGCCGCGCACGTCGCCCTTGACGTTGTATTTCGAAGGCGGCCGCATGGAAACGCGATGCGCCGGGCCGACCACGATCACGTCGTTCATGACGAAAGGCGGCATGGACGAACCGATGTCGATGTCCTCGCGGCCCTCGCCGAGACGCAGCCCCTCGTGCATGTCGACCCAGCCGTTGTCGCCGAAATCCGGGTCGGGCAAGCCGGTTTCGGCATCGAGCGAAACGAGGAAGAAGCCCGGCGTGACGGTGAGGATGCGCCGCTCGTCGCCGAAGCGGTAGTAGGAAACGCCCCGGCCCGAGCCCTTGCGCGGGGCGGCGTCGAACCGCTCGCCTTCCTGCGGCCGCCACAGCCAGAGCAATTGACCGTTGGTGGCGTCGAGGGCCGCGACGTTGCGCGTGGAGCCGACAGTGGTGTACATGACGCCATCGACTTCAAGCGGCGTGAAGGTTGCGTTGAACTCGGGCTGCGGACCGATGTTCGCGGTCGAGTAGCGCCAGGCGATTTCCAGCGTGCCGACGTTTTCCGCGTTGATCTGGTCGAGCGGCGAATAGCGCTGGGCGAGTTCGTTG
>JAJDSZ010000094.1 GCA_022827425.1 Pseudomonadales bacterium
ACCGCATCGTCGCCTCGCATCGCCTCCAAAACCACTTTGCGTTTGAACTCCGCGCTGAATCTCCTCCTCTTCATTAGACAGCCTCCCAGTCCTCGAAAACTACCTTAACAGACTGTCCAAATTTGCCCGACCACTTCTCAAGTGATAAAGCCGGGCGGCATCGTAAATGAAATCTGGCACGACACGGCGGCGCAGATAGAAGTCACCGAAGTCTTGGTCGGATAAGACCAAATCCGAGACTTGACGACTATCTGGCAACAGAACGCCATGAATATGGAAGACGCCGGAAAACTCTGATCTTTCGGTAGGTCTGGGAATTGCACTCAAAGAATGAGCTATTGGTCGTGGCTTAATTCGGATTCCTGCTTGCTCCAATAGTCTGTCGAAGTTGGTTGTTACTATGGACAGTGCATCGCCGCGGGTAGCAAGCGCTATGAGTGCGCGATGAATGGGCGCTGGGCGAATCCCCTTGTCGCTGAGTATCTCGCGAACTACTTCTCTGACTTTACTGCCTGGTGTGGTGCCTCCATCGATTCGACGTTCGAGCATCCCAATTGCCACATCGAATTCACTGTCGAAAAATCTGTAGACTTCGGCCTTCTGCGCTTCGGTCAATCCATCACAAGAAACTCTCCTATCCCGATCCGGATGCGATTTCTGAGTTTGCAATACGTCAAAAATGGCTGGATCCAATTTCTCGTAGACCATTTCGACAAGTTCACCAAACAGCGGAAGTCCTGCCGGCTTGGAAATTCCAGCACCGCAGACGAACAGAACCTTGCCGCGAGCCTGTGCCAGCAGCAGTCGCTCCGGAATTCTCATCAGATCTTCGCGAAGTAAAATCTCTCGGCTGTGGACATCCGGACTCAGATCATCCTCCAATTGTTAAATGAGGGCCGGATACATACACCTAGTGAAGTAAAATGAACACGGCCAAGAGTTGTAGCCATCCGTTAGTAAGTTTCCCCGCCCTTGAGTCTTTTCGAAATCAGAATTTTTGACTCGCTGTCCTCAAGAGATTTCCTCGAACGCCGAGCGCGGTATACCCGACTGGCGCACGATCGACAGAAGCGTTCCTGTGCGCAACTCCTTGTGATCCGGCACCGGAACCGTTACCGTGCCGTCGCTATCGCGACGCTGCATCACTATATGGCTGCCGCGTCTCCGGACCTCGGAAAAGCCGTAATCGGCCAATATTCGGCAGACTTCGCGTCCCGAAAGGACGCGAAGTTTACCCAAGAGCGACCTCGATTCGGGTCACATACACTTCTCCGCGAAGGCGTCTGGTAACCTCCTCCGAAGACGCCGTTTCGAAAAACAGTTCAAGTGCTTCGGCTAGGTTGTCGCGCGCCTCAGTCACGGAATCGCCCTGGGTCGCGATGTCGAGTTCCGGACATAGCGCCACATAACCTTCGCCCTCGCGTTCGACGATCGCAGTCATACTTCTGTTCATGCCGCATATCCTCCAGGACCGCTAATTCGCCACTCTTTTCGCCAGATCATCGGAACGGGGACTTTCGCTACAGGTGAGCCGTTTCGTATTACTGCCCCGCTTCTCGACGCATCTGAAAAATAATGCCACGGTTCGAAACCCCTGTCAGCCAAAGCCGCTTAGAATATCCGGTCTCGTAGATGGCGGCGCTTTTGAAGCCACAGCCCAAAGAGACGTCAGGACTCCGTAAGCCGTTGCCGGTTCGAGGTGTCAGGCGGCGTGCGAGGCAAGGATGCCGAGCCCGAGCCTCCATGGATGGATTAACGGCGTTCGCCTGACACCCGGAACCGGCAGCGGCGATGCCCAAGCAACTAAACTACGCTTGTTGCCCGCTCACCATATCCCGTAAACTGCGCCACGTGATCATCCCAGAAGCAGAAGCGCTGCAACTCGCGGAGAACCGCGACACCGCCGCAATGGCTGCCCGGGCGCGAGAGATTCGCGACCGGCGCCATGCCGGAATCGTTACCTATTCGCGCAAGGTCTTCATCCCCCTGACCCATCTCTGCCGCGATGTCTGCCACTATTGCACCTTCGCCACCGTTCCGCGCAAGGTCCAGGCGCCCTATCTCGGCATCGAAAAAGTGCTGGAAATCTGCCGGCGGGGCGCCGAACTCGGCTGCCGGGAAGCCCTGTTCACGCTGGGAGAAAAACCCGAACTGCGTTACAGGGCGGCGCGCGAAGCCCTTGCCGAAATGGATTTCGAAAGCACCCTGCACTACCTCGCCGAAGCCGCTGGGGTCGTGCTCAAGGAAACCGGCCTGCTGCCCCATATCAATGCCGGCAACATGACCGCTGAAGAAATCGCCATGCTGCGGCCCGTCAGCGCCTCCATGGGGATCATGCTCGAATCCGCCTCGCCGCGCCTGTGCGAACCCGGCATGCCCCATTACGGCTCGCCGGACAAGGTTCCCGCGGTCAGGCTCGATGCCATGGATCTCGCCGGACAGGCGGCGGTGCCGTTTACCACAGGCATCCTGATCGGCATCGGCGAGACTCGCCGCGAACGCATCGAATCGCTGCTCGCGATCAGAGCCGTACACGAGCGCCACGGCCATATCCAGGAAGTCATCGTCCAGAATTTCCGCGCCAAGCCCGATACCAAAATGGCGCGGGCGCCCGAACCCGATCTCGAAGAACTCGTCTGGACCATCGCCGTGGCGCGGCTGATTTTCGGTCCGGACATGAACATCCAGGCGCCGCCGAATCTCAGCCCCGGCGCGCTGGAGCAACTCGTCGCGGCCGGCATCAACGACTGGGGCGGCGTTTCGCCCGTAACGCCCGATCATGTCAATCCCGAGGCCCCCTGGCCGCATCTCGACGAACTCGCCGCCCAAACCCGGAGCGCCGGCGCCTTTCTCGAACAGCGCCTGACGATTTATCCGGAATACGTGCGCAATCCCGAAATCTGGCTCGACGAAAAAGTCAGGCCCACGGTGCTGCGGCATGCCGACGCGGAAGGATTCGCCAAACGCGACCATTGGTCTTCCGGTCATCCCGGCAACTTGCCCGAACTGGAGCCGGCGCTATTGCGCGAGCGGCCGGAACGCGACGCGGTTTCGGCGGAAATCCGTC
>JAJDSZ010000042.1 GCA_022827425.1 Pseudomonadales bacterium
ATAGCTGATCCGCAACTTGGCGAACTCGGTCTGTTCCGGCAATACGTAGGCGACGTCCGAATCGCGCAGGTCGCTGGCCGCGCGCAAGGACGCGATGTCGAGCTTATGCAGGATCCAGTCATAAAGCGGACGATGGTCCTCAAACTCCAGCGTGCATAGCGAGTGCGTGATGTTTTCGATGGCGTCGGAAATGCAATGGGTGTAGTCGTAAGTAGGATAGATGCACCATTGCGATCCCGTCTGATGATGATCGGCATGGCGGATGCGGTACAGGATCGGGTCGCGCAGGTTCATGTTGGGCGCGGCCATGTCGATTTTCGCCCGCAGGCACAGTTCGCCGTCGGCAAACTCCCCCCGGCGCATTCTCGCAAACAGGTCGAGGCTTTCTTCCGGATCGCGTTCGCGCCAGGGACTGTCCATTCCAGGCGCGGTGAGCGTGCCGCGATACTCACGGGCCTGCCCGGGGCTCAGGGCGCAAACATAGGCCCCATCATTGCGGATCAATTGTCTGGCGAATTCATACAAATGCTCAAAATACGACGAGGAATAGCGCACCTCGCCATGCCAGCGGAAGCCGAGCCAGCGGATGTTTTCCTTGATGGCATCGACAAAATCCTGATTCTCCCTGAGTGGATTGGTATCGTCAAAACGAAGATTGCAATGGCCGCCGTATTCTTCGGCGAGTGAAAAATTGAGACAGATCGACTTGGCGTGGCCAATGTGCAGATAGCCATTGGGCTCCGGCGGAAAGCGGGTGTGCACACGCCCGCCGTGCTTGCCCGAGGCGAGGTCCCGGGCAATCATCTGACGGATAAAGCCGGAAGGCGGCTGTGGCTCTGCTTCGTTCATGGCTCTTGACTGATCAGATTTACACAAGGGATCGCCGCAGTCGAATGGGCATACCAGCTTTTTCCTGGAGGGGAAAGTGTTTATTATAGCGGGCTTCCCGAAGCGGCTTCATCCGCCGCTTTCACTTTCCAATCCCGAACCTGGCTGCAAGGAAAATTCCGTGATAGCGATTACAACAAACCATGGCCTCATTCGTATAGAACTTGACTTTGACAAGGCGCCTCTGTCGGCGCGGAATTTTCAGGATTATGTGGAGCGGGGATTTTATGACGGGACCCTGTTCCACCGGGTGATTGACGGCTTCATGATCCAGGGCGGCGGGCTGACTTCGGGAATGCGCGAAAGACGCGGCGGGGCGCCAATTCAAAACGAAGCCGACAACGGCCTGAAAAACCTCACCGGCACACTGGCCATGGCGCGCACTTCCGAACCCCATTCCGCCACTTCCCAGTTCTTTATCAATGTCGCCGACAACAGCTTTCTCGACCACCGCGGCAAATCGCCCAGCGGTTGGGGCTATGCGGTCTTCGGCAAGGTGATCGAAGGCATGGACGTGGTGAACCGGATCAAGACCTGCGCCACCACCGCCATGGGCGGCCACCGGGATGTGCCGGCGGAGGAAGTGATGATTGAATCGGCCACAGTTGAGACTGGCGACGGTTGAGCATTGCGGCAGCCGTGTTGGAAGCGCCGGTCATTCTGATTTCCGATCTGCATCTGCAGGAATCGCGGCCTGACATTACCCGCGCATTCGTCGATTTCACCACCGGGCTTTCCGGGGCCTGCCGTGACTTCTTCGTGCTCGGCGACCTGTTCGAGTTGTGGCTTGGCGATGATGCGGAATCCCCGCTTGCCGGTACGGTGGCCAATACCCTGAGTGGGCTTGCCGGGCGCGGCGTCAATGTGTATCTGATGCACGGCAACCGGGACTTTCTGCTGGGCGCCGATTTTGCGCAGCGTTGCGGGGCAGGTTTGATCGATGAGCCCCACGCGCTGCGCGTGGGCGATGCGCAGTGGCTTTTGCTCCACGGCGATGTGCTTTGCACCGATGACACGGCCTATCTCGAGTTCCGCGCCATGGTGCGCAATCCCGCCTGGCGGCGGCAGTTTCTTTCACGGCCGCTTGCCGAACGCCGGGCCTGGGCCGAGCGGGCAAGGCAGGCAAGCAGGGAAGCCACCGCCGGCAAGGCCGCTGAAATAATGGACGTGAATCAGGACGCGGTGCTGGAGTTGATCCGCACCAGCGGCTGCCGCCGCATCCTCCACGGCCACACCCACCGTCCCGCGGTACACCAATTGCCCGCAACAGGCACATCGCCGGAACCAGCCATCCGGGTCGTCCTCGGCGACTGGAACAGCCAAGGCTGGTATGCCGGGATTTCCGGCGAAGGGGTCAGGCTGGAAAGCTTCGCATTCCCGGGGCCTGCTTGATGGGAGCGATATAGCGGTCAAAATGGGCTTCGGACAGGCACAGGAGTTCCTCGTCGATCTGGGCGCTCAGGGAAGCCAGGTCGCTGGCGGCGTGGGCCGGCTGCAGGCGCACGCCGCAGCTTTCCAGACGGTCAATGCCGTCAAGGCCTTTCTTCAGCAGATTGTGCAACCAGCAAAAGGCCGACAAGTCCGGGTTGAATGGAATTTTCTGGCGGCGCAGTTCCGCCCGCAGCCGGTCCGGCGCGGTAATCTGGAAGCGGGAATCGAGCAATTGCACGACCAATTGTTCGATGCGCGCAAGCACCGCGCCCTTGGCGGTCTCGTCGTAGCTGTTCCAGTGGATGACCTCCGCCGCATAGCGTTTGCAGCCGCGGCAGACGCGGTCTCCCAGGGAAGTGGTGGAACAGATGCCGATGCAGGGGGTTTTGACGTCTTTCATCGCAGGCGTAAAAGAGTGGGCACGATTATTGTATCGCATTGTCTCGCCTTGGCGGATTCCCTGGCTTGGAACCATCGTCGTCTGGTGGACTGCGTGCGGCGGACGCCGTAGATACATCCCTGTGCCGCAGGGAAGCTCTGACTGGATCAGAGCTTCCCTAGACGACGACTCTTGCCATGCAGACAAACAGGGGTTGAATCACTTAAAATGGGAGGTTATTTGGAGGAACTCAGATTGTTGCAAGAGTATCGAGAACATGTCACGGAACGAGCCGAACTCGGGATCGTTCCCCTTCCGCTTGACTCCCGGCAAGTCGCCGCACTCGTGGAACTGCTCAAGAACCCGCCTGCCGGGGAAAAGGAATTTCTGCTTGACCTGATTTCCAACCGGGTTCCGCCCGGTGTCGACGAGGCGGCGTACGTGAAGGCGGGATTTCTGTCCGCGATCGCCCGCGGCGAGGCGGAATCGCCGCTGATTGACCGCGTCAAAGCCGTTCGCCTGCTCGGTACAATGCTTGGCGGCTACAATGTCTCCACCCTCGTGGAGTTGCTTGACAATGGGGAACTGGCCAGTGCCGCGGCAGAGGAGTTGTGCCGGATCCTGCTGATTTTCGAGGCATTTCACGATATCGAAGAGCGCGCCAGGAAGGGCAATGTTCACGCCCGTCGCGTGTTGCAAAGCTGGGCCGACGCCGAATGGTTCACTTCCCGACCGCCTCTGCCGGCAAAACTGACCATGACGGTGTTCAAGGTCCCCGGCGAAACCAATACCGACGACCTTTCCCCTGCCCAGGACGCCTGGTCGCGACCCGATATCCCCTTGCACGCCCTGGCGATGTACAAGAATCCCCGGGAAGGTGTCGGCAATGCCGTTGAGCAGGTCGCCGAGTTGAAACGGAAAGGCCATCCGGTGGCGCTTGTGGGCGATGTCATGGGTACCGGCTCCTCGCGCAAGTCCGCCACCAACTCAGTGCTCTGGCATATAGGCGACGATATTCCCCACATCCCCAACAAGCGCTCCGGCGGCGTTTGCATCGGCGGCAAGATGGCGCCGATCTTCTTCAATACCATGGAAGACGCCGGCGCCCTCCCGCTCGAATGCGATGTGGACCGGCTCGATACCGGCGATGTGGTCGATATTGACGCCTATGCGGGAACCATTCGCGATCACGCCAGCGGCGAATTGCTGTCGACTTTTCAATTGAAGACCGAAGTGCTGCTTGACGAAGTCCAGGCCGGCGGCAGGATTCCGCTGATCATCGGCCGGGGGCTCACCGGCCGCGCCCGGGCGGCGCTGGAGTTGCCCGCGTCCGAGGCATTCCGCTCGCCGGTGAACGGCGGGGAATCGGACAGGGGCTTTACCCTGGCCCAGAAGATGGTGGGACGGGCCTGCGGCGTTGAGGGCGTGCGCCCGGGCAGCTATTGCGAGCCGCGCATGACCACTGTCGGCAGTCAGGACACCACCGGCCCCATGACCCGGGACGAACTCAAGGATCTGGCCTGCCTCGGCTTTTCCGCGGACCTGGTCATGCAGTCGTTCTGCCATACCGCGGCCTACCCCAAGCCGGTAGATATCGAGACCCAGCACAGCCTGCCAAACTTCATCCAGACCCGGGGCGGGGTTGCCCTGCGGCCGGGAGACGGCATCATCCATAGCTGGATGAACCGGATGCTGCTGCCGGACACGGTAGGCACCGGCGGCGATTCCCATACCCGCTTTCCCATCGGCATTTCCTTTCCCGCCGGCTCGGGACTGGTGGCCTTTGCCGCGGCCACCGGGGTCATGCCGCTGGACATGCCGGAATCGGTGCTCGTGCGCTTTTCAGGCGAGATGCAGCCGGGCATCACCCTGCGCGACCTGGTCAATGCCATTCCCCATGCCGCCATCCAATCCGGCGACCTGACTATCGCCAAGAAGGGTAAGAAGAACATATTCTCGGGGCGCATACTGGAAATCGAAGGATTGCCAAAGCTGAAAGTGGAGCAGGCTTTCGAGATTTCCGACGCCTCGGCGGAGCGTTCCGCCGGCGGCTGCACGATTCTGCTCGATGAAGATCCCATCGCCGAGTATCTCCACTCGAATATCACCCTGCTGCGCTGGATGATCGACAATGGCTATGGCGACGCCCGCACCCTCGAGCGCCGGGCGCGGCAGATGGAAGAATGGCTGCGGAACCCGATGCTGCTGCGGCCCGACCGGGACGCCCAGTACCACAAGGTGCTGGAAATCGATCTCAACAAGATTACCGAGCCCCTGCTCGCCTGCCCCAACGATCCCGACGACATCAAGCCCCTGTCCGCCGTGGCGGGAACCGGCATCGACGAAGTCTTCATCGGCTCGTGCATGACCAATATCGGCCATTTTCGCGCCGCCAGCGAAGTGCTCCAGCAGGTGCAGCCTCCCTTGCCCACCCGGCTCTGGGTTGCCCCCCCCACCAAGATGGACGAGCACCAGCTAATCAGCGAGGGCGTTTACCATGTGTTCGGCGTCTCCGGCGCCCGCACTGAATTGCCGGGATGCTCATTGTGCATGGGCAATCAGGCCCGGGTGGCGCCGAACTCCACGGTGGTTTCCACATCCACGCGCAATTTCCCCAACCGGCTGGGCCAGGGGGCGGATGTATTCCTCGCCTCCTCTGAACTCGCCGCGGTGAGCGCGGCGACAGGCCGGATTCCCACCATGGAGGAATATCTGTCCTACATGCAGCCCATCGACACCATGGCCGACAATATCTACCGCTACCTCAACTTCAACGAAATCGACTCCTTCATGGAAGCCGCGGAAAGAGCGAAGTCGATTCCACTGACCCAGATTGCGGAAGTAGCCCAGGAGACTGCGCCGTAGGAATTCGCTTTCGCGAATTCCTACGGCGCAGTCTCCTGGCGCTGCCTGGATTCGCCATTCAACAGCAAATCCTTGGCGGCGTTGATTTTTTTGGAGAAGTAGTCGGAGCCGCCGCGATCGGGGTGGAATTTTTGCATGAGTTTGCGGTGGGCGCGGATGATGTCTTCGCGGCTCGCGCCCTCGCTGAGGCCCAGGATTTCCAGGGCGAGTTGCCGGTTCATGGTGATTTCCGCGTTGGCGCCGCCGCCTGCGCTTTCTTCATTGTGCTGTGCGCTGCTGCGCCAGCCGCTGTGGCCGCGGTCGAGATAGGCTTCGAGAACCTGGCAGGAATCGGCGTCGACGCGGCATTCGGCGTGTAGCCGCAGCAGTTCTTCCTTGCCCAGACTGCTGAGGCGGCGGCCGATGAACTCACCGCGCAGGATATTGCCGTCGAGCTCGCCGGAGCCGTGTACGAGTTCCATCTCCAGATATTCGGTGCGCAAGGTGGAAGTCTGGTTCTGGCTCGCGGATGCCGAGGCGGTGGAGATGCGGCTGCCGAGCATCTGCCAGAACGGCAGCAGGCGCAGGGCGGCGGGCAACATGCGCAGCAGGAACGCGCCGGCGGCGCCGAGCGGCGCGAGCAGCCACTGCACCGGCAGTCTGCCCAACATGATCAACAGCACGATGAGCAGCAACGCCGCGGTGGTCAGAAACAGGTAGCGGTTCTGTCTGGCGGTGAGCGAATATTTCTGGCTGATGGACTTGGCGGCATACCAGGCCAGAATCGGCAGCACGATGAGCAGCAGCAGTCGAACAATCATGGTTTACCCTGTCGGCCTAACGCAGTTGCCGCTCCAGCAGCTTGACACCCTCGCCGGAGCGCTTGCTCATGTCCTGCAACGCGGCCAGCCCGCCTGCGGCGTATACCGCCACGGCCCTGAGCAACTCGCGCAACTGGCTGGCGCTGCCGGCGTCAAAGCGGCAGCAGGCCCCGCCGGATAGCCGGGCGAAATCTTCAAAGGCGCGCCGGGCGATGTGGTCGCAGCCTTCGTGGAACATGAACAAAGGCACCCGCAGCACGCCGAGTTGGCCGGCAAGATGGGCAAGCGGGTCGATATTCTCTTCCATGGCGTCACCCACATAGACCACGGCCTTGACGCGTCTGCGCCTGCTTTCTTTCTGTACATGCCTGAGCAGGCGGCCGATCTGGGTGGCGCCGGCTCGGCAGCGGATGCCGGTCATCAGGTCGAGCAGCGGCCCGCTGTCGTGATGCCAGCGGCTGGCGTGAAATTCGCCGAAACCCCGGAAATAGCACAGTTGCACATTCAGACCGCCAAGGTCCCGGGTGGCCCGGAACATTTCGGACTGCTGTTTTGAGGCGATATCCCAGGCGTGTTCCCGGCTTGCGGTGGCGTCAAGGGCAAAGATCAGCCGCGCGTCGCCGGCGGTTTCCGGCGCCGCGACGAGTTTGGCGAGAAAGGCCTGCACATCCCGCTTGCCCGCGGCGGATGCGGATTTTCCGGCGCCGGCGCGGGCGGGCTGCTGCTTGCTACCTGGGCGAAACAGTTCCTTCATGGCCTCAAGTATAGCCGCTACGATTCCAGATCGCCCGGTTTGGCACGAAAATAACGGGAAGCCCCGAAAATGAAATGGTGCGGACGGAGAGACTTGAACTCTCACATCTTTCGATACCAGAACCTAAATCTGGCGCGTCTGCCAATTCCGCCACGTCCGCCTGGTGAGCTGTCTCACAAGTTCGCCGCTTTTCAGCGCGTCCTTCGGGACCGTCCTGAAACATGGCAAACTCATGAGGCAGCAGTACCGCCGGCGCCAAGCCCCGCTTGTGAAAACCGGGTTGCGGGTTATACTCCGCGCCTTTGCCAGCAGCGGGAGTTTATCATGCCTGACCTGATCCTGAGCGTTGACGAGGGCATCGCCACCCTCACCATGAACCGTCCGCAAGCGCGCAATGCCCTGAGCAACGATATGCGCTCCGAGCTTGCCGACGCCCTGCATGATGTGGAGCGGGACCCGGCGGTGCGCTGTGTGGTGCTCACCGGCGCCGGCGAGCATTTCATGGCCGGCGGCGATGTGAAGAATATGGCTGCAACTCTCGCGGAATTGCCCTCGGAAGAGATTCGCAAGTCCTTTCTGTATCGCATTCACGATCTGCATCCCATCATGTTCGCCATGCGCCGGATGCCCAAGCCGGTGATTGCAAGCTGCCGCGGCGCGTCAGCCGGGGCGGGAGTCAGCATGGCCCTGGCCTGCGACCTGATCATTGCCGCCAAAGACGCTTTCTTCACCCTGGCCTATTGCCACATCGGCACGAGTCCCGACGGCTCGTCTTCCTTCCACCTGCCCCGGGCCGTGGGCATCAAGAAAGCCATGGAGATCGCCCTGCTCGGCGACCGTTTCAACGCCCGGGAAGCGAAAGACATCGGCATGATCAATTATGTGGTGGAGACCGAAGAACTTGCCGCGGAAACCGGAAAACTCGCCCGCCGGCTGGCGAACGGGCCGACCCACGTCTACGGCAATACCAAGGCTTTATTCTACCGTTCGCTGGAAAGCGAGTTCGAGGCGCAATTGCAGACCGAGGCGGAATACTTCGCCGACTGCGCCAGCCGGGCGGATTTTCGCGAAGGCGTGACGGCTTTTGCCGAAAAGCGCAAGCCGGTGTTTACGGGGAATTAGGAGCCTGCGGCACAGGCTCCCGGTCATTGAGAACTCGGGTCGCCCACCCGGGTTTGCAGCGACTCGATCTGCTCCTGGAGGCTGAATAGCGTCTGGTTGATCTGCAGCCGGTGGGCATTGACCGATTCCATGGATTGCTCCACGTACTCGAGACGGCCCACCAGACCGAGCACGGTGCTGTCGCCGCTGCTCAACGCCTCGCGAATCGACTCGAGGTCATCCTGCATGCCGGCCAGATTCCGCATTTCCCGTTCCAGTCCGGCGAAGCTTTCGCGCAATATCTGCAGATCGTTGTTGATTCCATTCACGCTGCGCTGCGCAGCGGAGAGAGATTCATTGGCGTCGGCGATCTGGCGGGCGTTGTTGGCGGCGGCCTCGTCCTGGCCTTCATTCACCAGCGCCAGCCTTGCGAGTTCGCCTTCGATATCCTCGAACTTCTGGTTGTTGGCGCGCCAGTTGGCCCAGAGCAGGTCATACTGTTCGATGGTGCGGGAAATGCCGTCACGCAGATTGGCCGCCTCCTCGGCGGCATCCTGGCCGGTGACATTCAGTTGCAGTTCGAGATCACCGAGGCGCAGGTTGGTCTGGGTCTGATTGGTGCGGTACAGATCATTGTAGAAGTACCAGCCCGAATAACCTCCCCCACCCACTGCCACAGTCAACAGGGCCAGCATGATCCGCACCGGCCAGGTGCTGACGCGCTCGATCCGGGCGCGGTAGTAGCCGGGGGCCGCGATTTCCTGCTCCCGGGCGCGCTGGTTGCCGCGATGGGTGTCCATATGGTCCCGGTCTGGAACCATGGAGGGAATTTCACTCAAATCGTCACGCTCGTTCATGGCGTTCATTATCCCGGAAAGCAGCCACTCTCGACAAGCAGACGGGAGGTGAATGGCGGGGCAATTTCGCGTATATTCGAGACATATCCATCGGCAAGCCGTATGAACAGCTTGAAGCCAGACGGCCTCGTGCAACTGACCGGAATCGCGGCGCCCTTTCTGCGGCATGACGTGCTGATCGACTATATCGCGCCACCCCAGGCTGGGCTGCATGAGCATGGTGCGGCACAAATGCCCCCCACCGGGGAGGCGGCGAATGCATCCGGCCAGAGATTGCAGCAAGCGTTTCCACTCGATCGCTACCTGGCGGACGGCAGTGAAAACCCCGAATTCATCCTCAACCAGACTCCCTGGCGGAATGCCTCGATTCTGCTCGCCGGCAGGAATTTCGGCATCGGCGGCACCCAGACCCCCGCCGCCGCGCGCCTGCTCGGCAGTGGCATCCGGGCGGTGATCGCCCCGAGTTTCGGCCCCGTGTTTCTCGATGACTGTATACAAGCGGGGCTGCTTCCCGTTATTCTTGGGCAGGGACAGGTCGAGGCAATCGCGGCGGCCGCCATGGCGGCGCCCCGGCGCGAATTGACGATTGACCTCCAACGGCAGACCATCAGCAGGCCGGACATCGGCCCCATCGCATTCCAGATGAATCCAAGGCTGCGGGAAAGGTTCATTGGGGGACTGAGCGACATCGAAGAAACGATCCCCTTTCAGCGCGAGGCGGAAGCCTTCCAGCGCGGCCATGAACTGCGGCAACCCTGGATTTACCGCTCCACCGGAGACCCGAGATGAAACGACGAGACTTTATCAAGACCACGGTCGGCGCCGGCGTCGGCTGCGGCTTCATTCCCATGCAGTCGCTTTTCGCCCAGCAGGCGGCGGGCATGACGATGTACGACAAGATCTGGGAAGCCCACGAGATCAGCTATCTCGGCGGCGTCACCTCGGTGCTGCATGTGGACCGGATGATGCTTCCCGACATCGGCCCGGCGGCGATCAAGCGCCTGCTCGACGCCGGCGAAACGATCAGAAACCCCGAACTCGTCTGGGCCGTGGCCGACCACCAGGTTTCCACTTCCCCAGAGCGTTACACCAACCGTTCGCTCAATCTCGGCAGCGTGGCCGACGATTTCCCGGAAATGAAGGAACAGCTTGCCTCCATGGGAATCCAGGTTTTCGGCATTGACGACCCGGAACAAGGCATCCAGCACGTGGTGGGGCCGGAAACCGGCCTCACCCTGCCAGGCATGCTCATGGTGGCCGGCGACAGCCACACCTGCACCCATGGCGCGGTGGGCTGCGTTTCCTGGGGCGGCGAAACTGCTCAGAACGTATTGCTAACCGGAACCGTCATCCGCGAGCGGGCGCGCAATTTGCGGGTGAACTACACCGGTACCCTTGGCCCCTGGGTCCGGGGCAAGGACATGATCCTGCACACCATCGGTACCCTCGGCGCCGACGCCGGCAACCGCTGCGCGGTGGAGTATGCCGGGCCGCTGGTGCGCTCACTGAGCGTCGAAGGCCGCATGACGATCTGCAATCTGTCGATCGAAATGGGCGCCGCCACGGGCATGGTGGCCCCGGACGACACCACCTACGAGTATGTGGCGTCCCGGGAATTCGCCCCCCGCGGCGAATTGTGGGATCAGGCCCTGGCCTACTGGCGCAGCCTGCCCACGGACGACGCCGCCGCCTTTTACCGCGATGAAACCATCGACATGACCGATGTGGAACCTCAGGTGACCTGGGGCATCAGCCCGGAACACGTCATCGGCATCAGCGAGCGGATTCCCGCCCCCGACGATGCGCCCTTCGAGAAGCGCGACGCCTGGCGCCGGGCGCTGGAGTACACCAAATTGACTCCGGGCGATACCATTGCCGACACCCCCATCGACGAAGTCTTCATCGGCTCCTGCGCCGAAAGCCGCATCAGCGACCTGCGCGCCGCGGCGGAAGTCGTGCGCGGGCGCCGGGTCGCGCCCAATGTGCTGGCCTGGGTCATTGCCGGTTCGCAGCCCGTCAAGCGGCAGGCGGAAGCCGAAGGGCTCGACCGGATCTTCCGGGACGCCGGATTCGACTGGCGCGAGCCGGGCTGCTCGAAATGCTACGGCTCCAATGGCGACCTGGTCGCCCAGGGCAAGCGCAGCGTTTCCAACTCCAACCGCAACTACGTGGGCCGCCAGGGAATTGACGCCATCACCCATCTGGTCAGCACGCCCATGGCCGCGGCGGCGGCGATCGCCGGCCGCATTGTCGACGTGCGGCGGCTGATGGCCGGGGAGATTGTGTGATGGCGGAGGAACCGGCGGCACTCGGCAGCGGGCCGCAATTCATCCGCCAGGAGGGAATTGCGGCACCGCTGATGATGGACAATGTCGATACCGACATCATCTCCCCCATCGGCAAACCGCCCAATCCCGGCGCCACACCGGAAACCCGGGCCTTTGAGCCGATCCGATTCTTCGCCGACGGCAGGGAAAAACCCGATTTCATCCTCAATCAGGAAGGCTTTCGCCGCGCGTCGATCATTCTTGCCGGCAAGAACTTCGGCACCGGCAGTTCGCGCTCGGTGGCGGTGAGCCGGCCCCTTGCCGGTGGCATCAATGTGGTTATCGCCGAAAGTTTCGGCCCGCTGTTCTATGACAACAGCGTGCGCCAGGGCCTGCTCGCGGTGCCCCTGGAAGGCGACAAGATCAAGCGCATCGCCGAATGGACCTTCGCCAATCGCGGTCAGACGATTCTCGTGGACCTGCGACGGCAGGTGATCGAAGTGCCGGGGCTGGATACTTTTGCGTTCCGGGTCGAGCCGCGGGTGCGGGAGAAGCTGCTCGGCGGCTTTACCGTGCGGGAAGAATTGAGCAGACTCGACGAGGAAATCCATGTCTTCGCCCAAAGCTACCGGCAAAGCTGGCCCTGGATTTACCAGAAGTAAATCCACCGGAAGCAATTCGGAAGCGATTCCGGCGGTACTCGCCCAGGCGCCGGCCAGCGGGCTTGCGCGGCACTCCGGGCTGGCCATGGTCCTGCGGCGCCGGGACTTGCCCCGTGCCACGGCTGATTGCGATGCAGCGCAGGAGGCGCTGTTCGCCGCCCCCTGGCCGCATCTGCTTGAATCCGGCGGGGACGTTCCCGAAAATCCGCCGACCATCCTGCTCTCCGAATGCAGTTTCGGCCTGGGCGAATCAGCGGACTTCCACTTTCAAACCCTGCTGGATGCGGAAATCCGCGTCGTCATCGCGCCGTTCTTCGGCCCCGCCCTGGTCTCCGGGGCCGTGCGCCACGGCATTTTGCTCGCGCCGCTGCCCATCGAGACCATTGCCGCCCTCGATGAAAAACTGGCGGGGCAGCCGGAAACCGAACTCACCGTTGATTTGCGCGACCAGCTCATCCAATGCCCCGGCTGCGAGCCCATCCCCTTCGAAACCCACCCCTGGCTGCGAATCCGGTTGCTCCACGGCATGGACAATCTCGACGAACAGATGCGGCACCGCGCCGGCGCCAAAGCCTTTCGCGCCCGGGACCGGGACCGCAACCCCTGGCTGCATGACCGGAAAAATTCCGGCAGCGACACCCCGGCCGAATGACCAAACGGACATGACGAAATCGCCGGCGGAGTGCTACTATTTCCCGAATCAACCCAAGCCCACAATGCCAACTGGAGGGAAGCATCCATGGAATTCGCCAACCTGATCGACTATCTGTTTCGCTGGATACACTTCTTCGCGGGTGTAACCTGGATCGGACTGCTGTACTACTTCAATTTCGTGCAAACCGAGTATTTCAAGGAGGCTGGCGAAGCCAAGGCCAACGCCATCGACAAACTCGTGCCCAGAGCCCTGTGGTGGTTCCGCTGGGGAGCGATGTTCACCTTCCTGTCGGGCCTGGGACTGGCGTACTTCATTGAAGCCAGCCGGGGAGGCGTCGGCTACTACCTGTTGCTCGGCATGATTCTCGGCACGATCATGTTCCTCAACGTATGGCTGATCATCTGGCCCAACCAGCGCATCGTAATCGCATCCAACCGGCAGGTTCTCGACGGCGGCGAACCATTGCCGGAAGCCGCCGCGGCCCAGGGCAAGGCTGGCCTCGCCTCGCGCACCAATACGCTTTTCTCATTGCCGATGCTCTTTTTCATGGGCGCCTCTGCTCATCTTCTCGAAGGCGTCGGCCGCCTGAGCCTGAGGCTCGAAGACAGCGCCAGCATGATCGCCATCGCCCTGACCCTGTTGATCGTGGCGCTTCTCGAAATCAACGCCATCAAGGGCAAGACCGGCCCGATGACCAGCGTCAAGGGAGTGATTCATTGCAGCGTGGGATTGCTGGCAGTTTTCTTGCTGATAGTCGAACTCTTGTAGGTACTGGCGGCTTCAGGGCTGCCGGCGCAATCATCCCCCTTTTGTCCGGTCGCGCCAGCCGCCCGGTCCAGTCCACCAACTCAAGGTAATCCTTCAGCGCGAACGGCAATTCGGCGCCGGCCTTGAGTTCCGATGGGGAAGGTATAGGCGAGGCGGACTCGGAATGCCAAGTTTTTGGGGGAAATCAATGGCGAGGGCTGTAATCGGGGCCGGAACAAGGGCTGGGGCCGGGTTCGAACCTTGACTGACTCGGTGGGTGTCCTGTGGGGTGTTGTGGGCTCAGGGCTCCCGGTCCTCCAATAGCCGGCCTAATTGGTGCATGCGTTCGTGCAATACGGAAACGATGCCAATCGTCCCGTCGTCCAGTTTCTTCCAGTAGACGTAGTGCTTCCGGTAGCGAAAGAAGTATCCGTCCACCCCGAACTCCGCGGGTACGGGACGTGAGACAAGAGTGCCCGTCGAAATAGTGTCGAATGCCTCGAACAGGCCGTTGATATAACTTTCGGCCTGCGCTTCTCCCCATTCGGCGGCGGAATACTTGTAAATTTCTTCAATGCGAACGGCAGCCGCTTCCTGTACGAGCACTTGCCTCATGTGCTGGACTGCGGTCGGTTCTTTGCGATGATTTCCGCGGCGGATAGGGGGTGGTATGAGTCATCCGGTGCGGAAAAGGCGCGTTCGAGTTCGGCTTTGAGACGTTCGAAGGCTTCGCGCTCAAGTCGCGTCTTGTCACGCCGGATCAAATCGCGAATGTATTCGCTGACGCTTTCGTAGTCTCCGGCTTCGCCGACATTGGCCGAAACGAATTCGGAAAGCGAGCCGCTCAAGCGTACTGTCATCGTCGTGGTGCGCCGCATCGGTCATGCTCTTGCTCGAAACGTATTCAGATTAATCAATATTGAATACGTTTGCAAGCACACCGGCGTTACGCCTGATTCCCTGACAAGCGGTTCCGGGAGGAAATTCGGGGACGATTACCGTCGCCTTCAAGTTGAAGGGAATTACTGTCAATACTGTGAAGAAATTCCCAATTATCAGTTATAGCCCAATATGTTCGCAGATTCCTACGGCGCAGGCTCCTAGCCTTGAATCACAAAAAGCCCGGGGCGGCTTGGGCCGGCCCGGGCTCGTTTTGCTCGAACTGAACAGGCGGTGTTTACATCATGCCGCCCATGCCTCCCATGTCGGGGGCGCCGCCGGCCGGGGCGGCTGACTTGGGCTCGGGGATTTCCGAGACCATGGCTTCTGTGGTGATCATCAATCCGGCGATGGAACCCGCCGCCTGGAGGGCGGTGCGGGTTACCTTGGTGGGATCGAGGATGCCCATTTCGATCATGTTGCCAAATTCGCCCGTGGCGGCATTGAAGCCCTCATTGCCTTCGGCGGCCTTGACCTTGTCGAGGATGACCGAACCTTCCTCGCCGGCGTTTTCAACGATCTGGCGCAGGGGCGTGGATACCGCCTTGAGCAGCAGGGCGATGCCGACATTCTGATCCTCGTTGGCGCCTTCCAGTCCTTCCACCTTCTGCAGGGCCCGCACCAAGGCGACTCCGCCACCGGCGACCACGCCTTCTTCGACCGCGGCGCGGGTGGAATGCAGGGCGTCCTCAACCCGGGCCTTCTTTTCCTTCATCTCGATCTCGGTGCCGGCGCCCACCTTGATCACGGCAACGCCGCCGCTGAGCTTGGCGACCCGCTCCTGGAGCTTTTCGCGATCATAGTCGGACGAGGTTTCCTCGATCTGCTGACGAATCTGGGCAACCCGGCCGGAGATATTGGCAGGCTCGCCGGCGCCGTCGATGATGGTGGTGTTTTCCTTGCTCACCTGGACGCGCTTGGCGGAACCGAGATTGTCCACGCTGGCGCCTTCAAGGCTCAGGCCGACTTCCTCGGAAATCACCGTGCCGCCGGTGAGAATGGCGATGTCCTCGAGCATGGCCTTGCGGCGGTCGCCAAAGCCCGGCGCCTTCACCGCGGCGACCTTGACGATGCCGCGCATGTTGTTGACCACCAGGGTGGCAAGGGCCTCGCCTTCCACGTCTTCGGCGATGACGAGCAGGGAACGGCCCTGCTTGGCGACGCCTTCGAGCAGGCCGAGCATGTCGCGGATATTGGAAATCTTCTTGTCCACCAGCAGGATGAGGGGGTTTTCGAGATCGGCGCTCATGCTGTCCTGGTCGTTGATGAAGTACGCCGAGAGATAGCCCCGGTCGAACTGCATGCCCTCGACCACGTCGAGTTCGTTTTCGAGGCCGGAACCGTCCTCGACGGTAATCACGCCTTCCTTGCCCACTTTTTCCATCGCCTCGGCGATGATCTGACCCACCTGCTCGTCGGCGTTGGCGGAAATCGTGCCCACCTGGGCGATAGCGGTGGAATCCTCGCAGGGCTGGGACAGACTGCCGAGTTCATCGACGATGGCGGCAACCGCCTTGTCGATGCCGCGCTTGAGGTCCATGGGATTCATGCCGGCGGCAACCGACTTGAGCCCTTCATTGAGGATGGATTGGGCCAGCACCGTGGCCGTGGTGGTGCCGTCGCCGGCAACATCGGAAGTCTGGGATGCGACTTCCTTCACCATTTGCGCGCCCATGTTCTCGAACTTGTCGGCGAGTTCGATTTCCTTGGCGACGGAAACGCCGTCCTTGGTTACAGTCGGCGCGCCGAACGACTTGTCGAGGACCACGTTGCGGCCCTTGGGGCCGAGGGTGACCTTCACCGCATCGGCGAGAACGTTTACGCCGGCGAGCAGGCTCTGCCGCGCCGTGTCTCCAAATTTCACTTCTTTAGCCATTGTCAGTTTTTCCTGTGTCTGTTTCGCTGTGTTCGTGTCCGGGCCGCAAATCAGCCCTCGATGACACCGTAGATTTCGCTTTCGGACAGGATCAGCAATTCTTCATCGCCGATCTTGATCGTATTGCTGGAATACTTGCCGAAAACGACGGTATCGCCGACGTTTACGCCGACTGGCTGCAGGTTGCCGTCGTCAAGACGTTTGCCCGGCCCGATTGCGAGCACCTCGCCCTGGGCGGGTTTCTCGGCGGCGGAACCCGGCAGCACAATGCCACCTGCCGTGGTGGTTTCCTCTTCGTTTCGTCGCACGACGACACGGTCATGAAGGGGGCGGATTTTCATTTTGCTAACTCCTGATTTCGCGAAAGTTTGGTGGAACCGTACCGGCCCCACCCGGCGCGGTTCGCCTGCTTCGGTTACTGGCGGCATCCGGGGCCCGGCCCATTCCGGAAAGACCGGAACAGGGCTAACCCCTCGCCGGAATCGTTTATGGGGATAGCCCGCAGGAATTCAAGGGCGGAATGCCGGCTTTTGTTTTCGGGCGAAATTTTCAATCCTGGCGGGAGTCGTCAAGCCGACTGCCTTGCGGGCTTCCACGGGAGTATTCGCCTTCGTAAACATTGCCGTTTTGCCGCGGCTGCCCCGGGTCGAATGAGCCGGGGGCATTCATCCGCACCGACCAGACGCCCCGGGAAAGCAGCCAGGCGGCGATGGGGCCGCGGAGGAATGGCGTGAGGAAGGTGAATCCCAGGGTGTCGGTGATGAACCCCGGAGTCAGCAGCATGGCGCCGGCGGCGGCGATGAGCATGCCTTCGACGATTTCCCTGGCGGGCAATTCGCCGGACTCCATGCGCTGGCGCGCCCGCGACAGCGTCCGCAGACCCTGGCGCTTGAGGATCCGGATGCCCGCCACGGCGGTCAGCACCACCAGCCCCACGGTCCACAGGCCGCCGATATAATCCGCCACTGCAAACAGCAGCAGCATTTCCGCCAGCGGAACCAGAATGAACAGCAACAGGAAGAAACGCACGGGCTGCCTTTGCCTGGAGAGTGGGAAACGATGACCGAAAACCAGCAGAGAATATGGCATATCGTGGCGCGGATTCCGAGTGGATTCGTCGCCACCTATGGCCAGGTTGCCGAATTCGCGGGCCTGCCCGGCCGCGGCCGCCTTGTGGGCCATGTGCTGAGCCGGCTTCCCGCGGATACCCGATTGCCCTGGCATCGGGTAATCAACAGCCGCGGGCGAATTTCCTTTCCCGCCGGAAGCGACCGCCAGCGATTGCAGCGGCGGCGGCTGGAAGCCGAAGGCGTGTCATTCGAGAATGATCGTATCCTGCGGCGCTATCTTTGGCGAGTGTAGCAAGGCCCCTCCCCCGTCATTCTGCGCGCAGAATGACGGGGGAGGGAACATTCGCTGCGTGCGGAATGACGGGGAGGAGGGACGTTTCGCTATGCGCTTGCGCCCTCGCCGGTCTTGTGATTTCGCAGCATTCCGGACATCCATAGCAGGATCAGCAGCGCCGGAATCACCATCAGGGCGGTCATCACGAAGAATAGCGCCCAGTTACCGCCGAGTCCGTCGACGATCGCTCCGCTGCCCGCCGCCAGGGTGGTGCGGCCGAAATTGGAAATCGAAGTCATCAGGGCGAACTGGGTGCCGGTATAGGTGCGGCTGGCAAAATAGGAAATGAAGGAGATTGCGCAGACCGTGGCAAAGGCCGTGGTGAAGTTGTCCACGATCAGCGTCAGCACGAACAGCCAGGGTTCGGGACCGGTCTGCGCCATGGCGGCATAGAGCAGATTGCTCGAAGCCATGGCGATGCCGCCCGCGAGCATGCCCCGGATGATGCCGAACCGGGTATTGATGAAGGCGCCGATGAGGGAGAACACGATGGTGGCCCCGCCGCCGAGAAGATTGCGGTACAGGGCGATTTCATCATTGCTGAATCCCAGTTCCACATAAAACACCAGCGACATGCGCCCGAGCATGGCCTCGCCGAGGCGGAAACTGAACAGGAACAGCAGGATTCCCGCGGCGAGCCGCAGGCCGCAGCGCTGGAAGAATTCGGCGAAGGGAACCACCACGGTTTCATGCAGCCACTGGACTGGTCCGTTAAATGCCTTCCCTGCCCCGCTGCCCTGCGCCGCGGGCTGCTGCGCCTCCTCCCGGGTTGGCGGAGACAGCGCCACAATCAGCATCAGCGCCAGCATGAACCCGATCAGCAGCCGGTACACTTCGGGCCAGCTGAAGCCGAAAGTTTCGCCGCCGAGCAGCAGCGCCAGGGTGCCGCCGAGAAAGGTGAATCCGGTTTGCCATCCCGCCCCGGCCAGGGCCGAGGCCCAGGGGATTTTTTCGTCCATCTCTTCCCGGGAAAACAGCTTGACCCGGTAGGCGTCGATGGCCACGTCCTGGGTCGCGGAAACCGAGGAGATTCCCAGGGCGTACAGGCCAACGAGGAGCAGGTTGTCCGCCGGGTCCGTGCCGCTGATCAACCACATGAATACGATCAGCAGCGCCTGACAGAACAGGATCCAGGAACGGTACTGCCCGAACAGCCGGTACAGCAGGGGAATGCGGAACTGGTCGATGAGCGGCGCCCAGATCCAGTTGAAGGCGTAAATCGTCGTGACGATGCCGATATAGCCGATGGCGCTGCGGGAAAGCCCTTCCGCCTGCATCCACAGGGTCAGCACCGAACCGTGCAACACCCAGGGAAAGCCGCTGGAAATACCGATGAGAAAGGCCACCAGCAGGCGGCGGTCGGAAAGCGACTTGAGAAAATTCACAGGCTGGGGCTGCATGGCACTCTCGTTGCGCCCCGCCGGTGGGGGAAATCAGTCTCTGAAATTGACGTATTGCAGGGGCAGGTCGGGCTTTGTCTCCTTGACCAGGGCGATCACGCTCTGCAGATCATCGCGCTTTTTGCCCGAAACCCGCACCTGGCCGCCCTGGACCGATGCCTGCACCTTGAGTTTGGCGGTTTTGACGAGTTTGACGATTTCCCGGGCAAGATCGGACTCGATTCCCTGGCGGATTGCCAGCGTCATGCTGGCGGTGTTGCCGCTGATTTCGACGCCGCCCTCGCTGAAGCTGCGGGTGTCCACGCCGCGTTTGACAAGCTTGCCGCGGAGGATATCGAGCATCTGGTGAATCTGGAATTCGGCTTCGGCCCTGATTTCGATGGCGTCCTTGCCGGCGAGTTCGAAACTGGCGTTGACGCCCTTGAAGTCGAAACGGTTGCCGGTTTCGCGGTTGGCCTGGTCGAGGGCATTGCTGACTTCATGCATGTCGACTTCAGAGACGATATCGAATGAGGGCATTGCTGATTCCGGGTTGTTGCCGCAGGCGGGAAGTCTAGCAAATTCAGAGAAGCAGGTTTCTGATGTCCGTGAGCAGGGTGGACAGGTGGGAGGCGAATCGGGCGCCATCCACTCCATTGACGGCCTTGTGGTCGTAGGCGAGAGTGAGCGGGAGCATGGTGCGGGGGGTGAATTCGGCGCCGTTCCATACGGGTTTGACGGCGGTGCGGGCGACGCCGAGGATGGCGACTTCGGGAGCGTTGACGATGGGGATGAAACCCGTGCCGCCGATGGCGCCGAGGCTGGAGATGGTGAAGCAGGAGCCTTGCATGTCTTCCGGGGCGAGTTTGCGGTCCCGGGCCTTGGCGGAAGCACTGGCGACCTCCCCGGCGAGTTGCCAGATGTTCTTGCGGTCCACATCGCGGATGACGGGCACCACGAGTCCGGCCCCGGTGGCCACCGCGACGCCGATATGGACATACTTTTTCTGAATCGCGTATTCGCCGGAAGAATGCAGGGAAACATTGAACCGCGGGAACTCGATCAGACAACGGGCGCAAGCCTTGAGCAGGAATGGCAGCGGGGTGAGTTTCACGCCGCGGCGTTCGGCTTCGGGTTTCAGGCTGGCGCGAAATTGTTCGAGTTCGGTGACGTCGGCTTCCTCGAATTGCGCCACATGCGGCACGGCGAGCCAGCTCCGGTGCATGTTGGCGGCGGTGACCCTGGCGAGTTTGGAGCGCGGCGCCTGTTCGATTTCGCCGAAACGCGAGAAATCCACATCGGGCACTGTGCCGACGGGAACCGCGCCCGTGGCGGGTTCGCCCAGGCTGCGCTTGACGAATTCGTGAACGTCTTCCTTGACGATGCGGCCCCGGGCGCCGCTGCCTTCGATACGGGTCAGATCAACGCCGAGTTCCCGGGCGAGCTTGCGCACCGCCGGGCCGGCGTAGACATTGGCGCTGGATGTTGCGGATTTTTTGGCAGTTTCCGCTGCCGGGAGTTTGGGAGAAGACGCAGATGGGGCTGGTTTCGTTTCTGCCGCGGGCGGCGGCGGGTTTTGCGGTTTTGATTCAGGTTCGGGTTGCGGCGCCGCTTCCGATTCGACTTGCAAACGCAGGATGGGTAAACCGGTTCTGACTCTTGCGCCCACTTCCACAAGCAGGGCTTCGATGACGCCGGCCCGGGGCGATGGCACGTCCATGGCGGCCTTGTCGGATTCAAGGGTAAGCAAGGGCTCGTCCATGGCAACCGCGGCACCTGGCCGCACATGGATTTCAATGACATCGACCTCATCCTCGGTGCCGATATCGGGAATGGCGACTTCGATGACCCGGCTGCCGGCGGCGCTGGCTTCCGTTTCAGGTTCCGCGCCTTGTTGCGCTGTCTGAGCGGTTTCACTGGATTCCGGTCCCGCTGCTTCGGGATCGGTTGGCTCAGGCGCCGCCGCAGGCGAGGTTTCGGCTGGCGGGGCGTCTTCCTCGCTGACTTCCAGGGTCAGAATTTCCGCGCCAGTGCTTACCTGGTCACCGAGATTGACCACGATGCTCTTGATCACGCCGGCCCTGGGCGCGGGGATTTCCATGGCGGCCTTGTCGCTTTCGAGTACGAGCAGCGAATCGTTCTCCGCCACTTCCTGGCCCAGGGAAACGGGAATCTCGATGACTTCCACATCGCCCGCGTCGCCGAGTTCGGGGACCTTGATGATTTCCGTGGCCAATTTGGTCGCGCCTCGTGTGCTGTGCCGCCGGATCAGGCGGTCAATGATCCAGCGGGTTCGGTTTGTCCGGATCGATGCCGGCGCTCTTCATCCATTTCCTGATTTCGGCATTGCCGACGATGTCTTTATCGCGCAATTCGGTCAGCGCCGCGAGCACGACCCAGGCGTGGTCCACCTCGAAATGTTCCCGCAGTTTCTCACGGCTGTCGCTGCGACCGAAACCGTCGGTTCCAAGCACCCGGAAACTGCCGGGCACGAATTCGCGAATCTGGTCGGAATGCAGCTTCATGTGGTCGGTGGCGGCGATCACCGGGCCTTCCCGGCAGGCAAGCTGGCCGGTAACCCAGGCCTGTTCCGCTTTGCCTTCGGTTCTGAGCAGATTGCGGCGGTTTACCGCCAGGGCGTCCCGGCGCAGTTCGCCGAAACTGGTGACGCTCCAGACATCCACCGGAATCCGGTAATTCTTGCGCAGGATTGCCGCCGCCTTGCGCACTTCGCGCAATATCGCGCCGCTGCCCAGCAGGCGCAGGTGGAAATCCGCGGCGACCTTGCCGGAAAGCCGGTAGTCCGGAGCCTCGCTGTCCTCAAGCAGGTACATGCCGCGGATGATGCCTTCCTCGCTGCCTTCGATGAGCGCGGGCTGCTGGTAGTTTTCGTTCATCGCGGTGATGTAGTAATAGATGTGCTCGCGCTCCCGGTACATGCGGCGCAGGCCATCCTGGATGATGACGGCGAGTTCGCAGGCGTAGGCAGGGTCATAGCTGACACAATTGGGAATCGTGCCGGCGAGCAGATGGCTGTGGCCGTCCTGGTGCTGCAATCCCTCGCCGTTGAGGGTGGTGCGGCCGGCGGTGGCGCCGATGAGAAAGCCCCGGGCCTGACTGTCCCCCGCCGCCCAGCACAGGTCCCCCACGCGCTGGAAGCCGAACATGGAATAGTAGATATAGAAGGGGATCAGGGGGAAGTCGTTGGTGCTGTAGGAGGTTGCGGCGGCAAGCCAGGCCGAGAAGGAGCCCGCCTCGGTAATGCCCTCCTCCAGCATCTGACCCTTCTTGTCCTCGTGGTAGAACATCACCTGCTGGGAATCCGCCGGGTCGTAAAGCTGCCCCACCGAGGAATAAATCCCCAACTGGCGGAACATGCCTTCCATGCCGAAGGTGCGCGCCTCGTCGGGGATAATGGGTACCACTCTTTCACCGATCTGCTTGTCCTTGCAGAGCGCGCTCAGCATGCGGACGAAAGCCATGGTGGTGGAGAGTTCCCGCTTGCCGCTGCTCTTGAGCTGGGTGGCGAAGATATCGAGCCCGGGAACCGCCATGGCCCTGGCTTCGGTTCTGCGCTGGGGCACCGGGCCGCCGAGGCCCTGGCGCATCTTGCGGGTGTAGGCGAGTTCGGGGCTGTTCTCTTCGGGGCGGTAATAGGGCACATCCTTGAGTTCCCCGTCGCTGATGGGGATGCCGAAGCGGTCGCGGAATTTGCGCAGGGAGTCCAGGTCGAGTTTTTTCACCGAATGGGTGGCGTTCTGGGCTTCGGCGGCGGCGCCGAAGGCGTAGCCTTTCACCGTCTTGGCGAGAATCACCGTGGGCTTGCCCTTGGTCTGCACGGCCCGGGAATAGGCGGCGTAGACCTTGAACGGGTCGTGCCCGCCGCGGTTGAGGTTCATGATGTCCTCGTCGGAAAGGTGGCTGACCATTTCCAGCAGGCGCGGGTCCTTGCCGAAAAAATGTTTCCTGGTGTATTCGCCGCCGCGGCTGGCGTAATTCTGGAACTCGCCATCGACGACTTCGTCCATGCGCCGCTGCAGGAGGCCGCTATGGTCGGCCTGGAGCAATGCGTCCCAGTGGCGCCCCCAGACCACCTTGATGACCTGCCAGCCGGCGCCGCGAAAAACCGATTCCAGTTCCTGGATGATCTTGCCGTTGCCCCGCACCGGACCGTCGAGCCGCTGCAGATTGCAGTTGATGACGAAAATGAGATTGTCGAGTTTCTCCCTGCCCGCCTTGCTGATGGCGCCCAGCGATTCGGGCTCGTCCATTTCGCCGTCGCCGAGAAAGGCCCATATCTTGCGGTCGCCGGCTTCGAGCAGCCCCCGGCTGTCCAGATACTTGATGATGTGGGCCTGATAGATCGCCTGGATCGGGCCGAGACCCATGGACACCGTGGGGAACTGCCAGTAATCGGGCATCAGCCAGGGGTGGGGATAGGAAGAAAGGCCGTTGCCGTCGACTTCCCGGCGGAAATTGTCGAGTTGTTCCTCGCTGAAGCGGCCCTCGAGGAAAGATCGGGCGTAGATTCCCGGCGAGGAATGGCCCTGATAGTAGATCAGGTCGCCGGGGTGATCGTCGGTGGAGCCCCGGAAAAAATAATTGAAGCCGACTTCATAAAGGGTCGCGGCGCTGGCGAAGGTGGACAAATGGCCGCCGAGGCTGCCATCGCGCATATTGGCGCGCATGACCATGGCCAGGGCATTCCAGCGCACGATGCCGCGGATGCGGCGCTCCATGAACAGGTCGCCCGGGAGGCGGTCCTCTTCCCGGGCGGGGATGGTGTTGCGGTAGGGGGTGGTGAGCGTCGCCGAGTGGCCGTTGCCGTCGCGGATTGAAATCCAGTTGGAAAGCTGCTGAATGAGATAGTTTGCCCGGGCGCTCCCCCATTCGTCGGTCACGGCCCGCAATGCGTCGAGCCATTCCCTTGTTTCCTCCGGATTCGCGTCATGCTCCTGAATCATGAAGTGTTCCCGTTCCGCTCCACTTGCCGGGTTATCTGCCGGACTCTCTGTAGGCAAATTACAAGACGGGCAGACTATACCCCATCAAAAGGCAAGAATGAAGCCGCGCGAAGCTCATTTTCTGCGTCACATGTAATTTTATTACATTTCTCCGCCGATTCCAGATTGTGAATATCAGACTTCAAACTGTTTCATTTCAAGCAGTTGCAGGGGTGCGGCCAGGAAATGTGGCAACAATCCGGCAAAAACATGAGCCAAATCGGGCCGATACTACAACGATGGCGCCTCGAACTGTCATCCTGCGCGAAGTCGCAGAATCCCATCGGCGAAGCCCGGGAGTCTTGATCGACCGGCCAGGGGCGCGGCGATAGCGAATTTCCGCTTTCGCGAATTCCTGTGCCGCAGGCTCCTAGAATGCGGGGCCAAGGATCGTGAACAGCGCCAGGAGGCCGAGCCAGAGCAGTTGACAGCGTTCGAGAAGGGCTTGCAGGGATTCGATTGCACGGGCCTGACGGGTTTTGCCCTGGTCCTGGTCAGGCTCTTCGGCTTCGCCTTCCTCACGGGGGATGCCGCCGAACAGGGCGCAGCCGGCGAAGCGGTAAAGCAGGCCGGCATTATCGACTTCCCGGCCGAATTCCCAGAAGGACTTGCGCAACTGGGCGAAGCAGTGCTCGAAATTGCCGGCCAGGGAAAAGCTCAGGGCCACGAGCCGCAGGGGAATCCATTCGAGCAGATGCACGATCATGTGGACGGTTTCCACCACCCGCGGATGGGTTTCCGCATCATGGCTGTCGCGCAACTGATAGCTGACATAGCTGACCAGTACGCCGAAGGGGCCCGTCGCGAGATACCAGAAAAACTGCACGAACATCCGCTCAAAGGAGCGATAGACAAGGCGCTTGCGGAAGAAACGGGCGACTTCCTCATTATCGGCGAATTCCTGCTCCCGGGCGCTGTGGAAGCGGGTCCGCAGAAACTCGAGCGCGGCTTCCCGGTCGCCTTCGCCCCAGGTCGCGAGAAACTCCCTGGCGAGCTTGCCGGGCTGGGTGCGGTCGAAAGCCGCCAGCAGCACAAGAACATGGACCAGCATGGTCAGCAGGCCAAAACCGCGGTCGGCGGCAAGTTCCAGCACAAGAAAAAGCAGAAGCAGGGGCAAGGCGTAGATGAGCGCGAGCGCGGGCTGCCATGGCGCGGCATTGCCCGCCAGGCGGCGGGCGGCGGACTCGATGTTTTCGCGGAAGCGGAAGAACCAGCGGTCGTCGAAGCGGTCGTGGTCCCTGAGCCAGAAATAGTTCAGCGCCAGACAGATCAGGATGACAAGAAATTTCATGTTTCGGCCTTCCCGGCTCAGGCCTGGGAGCCTGTGGCGCAGGCTCCCAGCGCCGACCGGTAACGCTGCCAGTCGAAATACGGTCCCGGGTCGGTCTTGCGGCCCGGCGCGATATCACTATGCCCCGCAATCCGATCCACATTCAAGCCCGGATAGGCGCGGAACAGGGCCTGGGTAATGCCGATCAACGCGTCGTACTGGGCATCGGTGAATGGCGCGAAGTCGGTGCCTTCGACCTCGATGCCGATGGAAAACCCGTTGCAGCGCTCCCGCCCCCGGAAGCGCGACCGCCCCGCGTGCCAGGCTTGCATGTGGAAAGGCACGAACTGGGTCACCGACCCCATCCGGTCAATCAGCAAATGGCTCGACACCCGCAGCTTCGCAATCTCCGCGAAAGAAGGATGGCCGTCCGGCGGCAGACAATTGGTGAACAACTGCGCCACACACCCCGTCCCGAATTCCCCCGCCGGCAAACTGATGTTGTGAATCACCAGCAGTTCGATCTCCGCCCCGCCCCGGGAACTGCAATTGGGCGAGGCGATTTGCTCGCAGCCGCCGAGGACGCCGTCAACAATGGCATATGACACCCGCGCTCCCACTCCTGCTGGCGATATCGCCCCTGCCTGAACAATACCTGTTCCGATGCATTATGTTGCTTTCGCATGTTTCAGGGCAAATCCATTGGTATGGGGCTTTTTCTTCTTTCCCTTCCCGGGCGCAGGCTCCTGGTCCCCGGAACGCCCGATTTGCGTTTTCCACAGGATTTCCCAAAAAATCGCACATCTTACCCCTTGCAATTACATCATGTTGTGGTTTAATCAGCCGTAAATCTCAATATATGGTGTTTCAACAGCGGTTCTGCGACGATATTCCATGACTGGCCGGCAACTGGCAAACCACAGCCGCGGTCGCTGGCGGCAGAACACGAAAATACTGCAAATATGGTTTTCGGCGCCGAAACACCACTATATGATGTGGTTCATTGAAGGTTGATTGAAGGAGAGTGGATCGTGAATTTTGAACAAGCCCGCATGGCGGACCAGCCCGCTACGCCCATGGCGCCGCAAGGTCCGGAAGATGACGCCGGCGCCCTGGCGCAAGCCGCCCTGAGCAGCACGGCCCCGGGCCGGTTGCGCGTGATCAAGCGCAATGGCGCGGTGGTTCCCTATGACCAGTCCAAGATCGCGGTGGCCATCACCAAGGCCTATCTCGCCGTGGAGGGCGTCCAGGCCGCGGGCTCGACGCGGATTCACGAACTGGTGGCGGAAATGTCCGCCAAGATCAGCGCCACCTTCAGCCGCCGCATGCCTTCCGGGGGCACGATTCATATCGAGGACATCCAGGACCAGGTCGAGCTCGTGCTCATGCGCGAAGGCGTGCACAAGGTCGCCCGCAGCTATGTGATCTACCGGGAAGAGCGCTCCCGGGCCCGGCAGCGGCAGCGCAAGGAAGAACAGCCGGACAGCCCGGGCATTTCGGTCACCATGGATAACGGCCAAGCCGCGCCGCTGGACACCGACCGCCTGCGCACCATCATCGACGAGGCCTGCGGGGGCCTGACCGATGTTTCCGCCGAACATATCTACGAGGAAACCCTGCGCAATCTGTATCCCGGCGTGAAAATCGACGATCTGCGCACCTCGCTGGTGATGACCGCCCGGGCCATGGTGGAGAAGGACCCCAACTACTCCTTCGTTACCGCGCGGCTGCTGCTCGATGCGGTGCGCTCGGAAGCCCTGGGTTTTCTCGGCGTTGCCGACAGCGCCACCCAGGCGGAGATGCACTACCGCTACCCCGCCGCCCTCAGCGCCTACATCGACAAGGGCGTCGAACTCGGCCTGCTCGCGCCGGAACTGCTTGAATTCGACCTGCGGCGGCTTGGTCAGGCGCTGCAGGCCGAGCGGGACCTGCAGTTCACCTATCTCGGCCTGCAGACGCTCTACGACCGCTATTTCATCCACAGCGGGGAAATCCGCTTCGAATTGCCCCAGGTGTTCTTCATGCGGGTGGCCATGGGGCTTGCGGTGCGCGAGGACGACCGGGAAGCCCGCGCCATCGAGTTCTACAATCTGATTTCCAGCTTCGACTATATGGTCTCGACGCCCCAGTTGTTCAATTCGGGCACCCTCAAGCCACAGCTTTCCTCGTGCTTCCTGACCACCGTGGCGGACGACCTCGAAGGCATCTATTCCGCCATCAAGGACAACGCCATGCTGTCCAAGTGGGCCGGCGGCCTCGGCAACGACTGGACCCGGGTGCGCGCCATGGGCGCTCACATCAAGGGCACCAACGGCAAGTCCCAGGGCGTGGTGCCCTTTCTCAAGGTGGTCAACGACACCGCCGTGGCGGTGAACCAGGGCGGCAAGCGCAAGGGCGCGGTCTGTTCCTACCTGGAGACCTGGCACCTGGATATCGAGGAATTCCTCGAATTGCGCAAGAACACCGGCGACGACCGCCGCCGCGCCCACGACATGAACACCGCCAACTGGATTCCCGACCTGTTCATGAAGCGCGTGTTCAACGACGAAAAATGGACCCTGTTCTCGCCCAACAACGTGCCCGACCTGCACGAGAAGTACGGCCGGGAGTTCGAGGCGGCCTATCTCGAATACGAGCGCAGGGCCGAGGCCGGGGAAATGGAAATCCACAAGACCGTCAAGGCCACCGACCTCTGGCGCAAGATGCTGTCGATGCTGTTCGAAACCGGCCATCCCTGGATGACCTTCAAGGATAGTTGCAACATCCGTTCGCCCCAGCAGCACGCGGGCACGGTGCATTCGTCCAATCTCTGCACCGAAATCACCCTCAACACCTCGGCGGACGAAATCGCGGTATGCAATCTGGGTTCGGTGAATCTGGTCAACCACGTGGACGAAAACGGCCTCGACGCCGACAAGCTCGGCGGCACCGTCACCACCGCCGTGCGCATGCTCGACAATGTCATCGACATCAACTACTACTCGGTGGCGCAGGCGCGCAATTCCAACCTGCGCCACCGCCCGGTGGGCATGGGCATCATGGGATTCCAGGACGCGCTCTACAGGCAGCGCATCGCCTACGCCTCGGAGGCGGCGGTGGAGTTCGCCGACACCGCCATGGAAATGATCAGCTACCAGGCGATTCACGCCTCCACCCTGCTCGCCGAGGAACGTGGCCGCTACGAATCCTACGAAGGCTCGCTCTGGGACCGGGGAATACTGCCCATTGACTCCCTGGGCCTGCTGCGGGAAGAGCGCGGCGCCGAATTCCTCGACGCCGATTTCGACCAGCGCCTGGATTGGGACAGCCTGCGCGAGCGCATCCGGCAAACCGGCATGCGCAATTCCAATGTGCTGGCAATCGCGCCCACGGCCACCATCGCCAATATCTGCGGCGTTTCCCAGTCCATCGAGCCGACTTACCAGAACCTCTACGTCAAATCGAATCTTTCCGGCGAGTTCACCGTGGTCAATCCCTGGCTGGTGCGGGATCTGAAACGTCTCGACCTGTGGGACGGCGTCATGGTGAATGATCTGAAGTACTACGAAGGCAGCGTGCGCAAGATCGACCGGATTCCCGAGGAGATCAAGCAGGTGTACGCCACCGCCTTCGAGATCGAGCCGCGCTGGCTCGTGGACGCCGCCAGCCGCCGCCAGAAGTGGATCGACCAGGCCCAGTCGCTCAACCTCTACATCGCCAACGCCAGCGGCAAGAAGCTTGACATCACCTACCGCATGGCCTGGCTGCGGGGCTTGAAAACCACCTATTACCTGCGGGCGCTGGCGGCCACGAGCACGGAAAAGTCCACCGTCGCCGACAACAGTCTCAACAAGGTCGCCAGCGGCCCGGTCGAAACGCCAACGGCTTGTTCGCTGGACGATCCGGATTGCGAGTCCTGCCAGTAGGGCGGGGTCTCAACTCACCAACAGTTGAATGGAGGAGTAAACATGCTGTCCTGGGAAGAATTCAATCACGAGGAAAAACCGGCGCCGGCGGTCAAGCCGCCCATTTCGGAATTGCCGCCGGAACCGGCCCCCGAATCCTCCGCGCCGGAAGCGCGGGCCGCAGCCGGGCCGCAGCCGTCGGAACTGGACGCGGCAACCCGCAGCAGCAACGACGACGCCCTGGAACAGGCCATCCGCGACCTGGAGGACCTCGACGTCAGCGCCGGCCTGCGGGAACTCGAAGGCACCGCTTCCCGGGTGGCCGTGGACGACAAGCGCATGATCAATTGCCGGGCCGACCTCAACCAGCTCGTACCCTTCAAGTACGACTGGGCCTGGCAAAAGTATCTCGATGGCTGCGCCAACCACTGGATGCCCCAGGAAATCAACATGAATGCGGATATCGCCCTGTGGAAGAACCCCACCGGGCTCACCGCCGACGAACGCCTCATCGTCAAGCGCAACCTGGGATTCTTCTCCACCGCCGACTCGCTGGTGGCCAACAACCTGGTGCTGGCGATCTACCGGCTCATCACCAACCCCGAATGCCGCCAGTACATCCTGCGCCAGGCTTTCGAGGAAGCGATCCACACCCACGCCTACCAGTACTGCATCGAGTCGCTGGGCATGGACGAGGGCGAGATTTTCAACATGTACCACGAGGTGCCCTCGGTGGCGAAAAAGGCGTCCTGGGGCCTGATGTACACCCAGGCACTGTCGGACCCGCGGTTCCGCACCGGCGCCCTGGCAAGCGACCAGGAACTGCTGAAAAACCTGATCGCATTCTATTGCTGCCTGGAAGGCATCTTTTTCTACTGCGGCTTTACCCAGATCCTTTCCATGGGCCGCCGCAACAAGATGACGGGCACTTCGGAGCAGTTCCAGTACATCCTGCGGGACGAGTCGATGCATCTGAACTTCGGCATCGACATGATCAACCAGATCAAGCTTGAGAATCCAAACCTGTGGACGGAAGAAATGCGCGAGGAAGCCACCCAGATGATTCTCCAGGCGACCCAGCTCGAAATCGAATACGCCAGGGACACCATGCCCCGGGGCATTCTCGGCATGAACGCCGCCATGATGGAGGAGTATCTGCAATTCATCGCCAACCGGCGCCTGGTGCAGATCGGCCTGAAGGAGCAGTTCCGCGGCGTGGGCAATCCCTTTCCCTGGATGTCCGAAATCATGGACCTGCGCAAGGAAAAGAACTTCTTTGAAACCCGGGTGATCGAGTATCAGACCGGCGGCGCCCTGAGCTGGGATTGATCGAGGCATGAGCAAGGGCAAACAACCAGTGCTTGACCCGGAGCAGACCCTGCGGACGCTGGATCAGCTCAGCCAGACCATCGACGTGATGTCCCAGGTCATTTTCCGGCTGAGAAGGCAGATGAGCCGGCAACTGCGCCAATATGAACAAAACAGGCAAGCGCTGGATCCGCTTGCGTCCGCATCAGAAAACGGGAATCCCGGAGAAACGCCGGATTCCCGCTCCGCCGGGTCCGCCCCGGAAGCACCGGGAATCGAAATCTGCCCCCGGCGCCCGAAAACTCTCCGCCGCCAGAGCCGGGTCCTGCACTAGTGTGCCGGCCCATCGATGTCATATAAAGTCGGCGCTTTACTACTGGCGGCGGGCTTCAGCCGCCGCTTCGGCGGTCGCAAGCTCGTCGCCGAAATGCCAGACGGCAGGCCGCTCATCGAACATACCCTGGCAAACCTCGAAGCCGCCCTCGACCACATCCTGATCGTGTCGCGCCCCGGCGCGCTGGACGATTGGGATTCAGGGAATCGGTCGCTGGCGCGGTTCGACGGAGCGGAACGGGGCATGGGCGCCAGCCTCGCCTTCGGTGTTTCCCGTCTGCCCGGCTGGGATGGCTGCCTGGTCTGCCTCGCCGACATGCCCTTTATCCAGCCCCGAACCTACGCCCTGCTTGCCGGCCAACTCGCCCCCGACCGGATCCTCATTCCCCGCCACAAGGACCGCCGCGGTAATCCCGCGGGGTTCGGCAGCCGGTTTTTTCCGGAACTCGCCAAGCTCGACGACGACGCCGGAGGCCGCCGCATCATCGAGGCCAACCCGCGCTCCCTGCGCCGGATCACAGTAAACGACCCCGCCATCCTGCAGGATATCGACACCCCCGGGGACTTGCGCAAATTCCGCCAGCCAGCGTCATAAATTCAGCCACTCCCATCCTGGCGCCAGCCACCCTTTCCACATCCCCATCCTGTGCAAAGCCAGACTTTCACCACATCATCCTGTGCAAAGCGAAGCCCCACCCCACCCGTCATTCTGCGCGCGGAATGACGGGGATGGCGGGTTCCCGACATGGGGATTCTACGGCTTGTTGCCTGCCATCCATGGTGCTAGAATCCTCAACCATCCCAATCCCAGTCTCGACGGCCCAGCCATCGAAACCGACCTGAATGAGGAGCAGATAATGCAGATGCAGATGCGGATAATGAGCGACAAGACCTCACAATTACCCCCCCCCCCTCTGACAATTCCGGCCTGACACGGGCCCTGTTGTGCCTGCCGCTGCTGTTCGCCTTCGCCGCCCCGGCGTTCGCGCAGATAGAGCTTGACCGCCTTCCGACCGTCACCATAAGCGCGGACCAAAGCACCGTGCAATCGGCAACCGACCCGGCCGCAGAGGCTGACTGTGTGAAAAGCGTGGGCAGTCCCGGAGCCGGCTACGCGAAAGGATCACCAACAACCTACAAAGTAGGAGGCAGAAACGTGAACGGGTTTTTCTGGTGCATCCCCCACCAGGACCCCAATCCCGAAATGAGTTTCACCGTGAGCGTGCCGAACGATAGTCCATGGCCCGGCAACCTGCATGCCATCG
>JAJDSZ010000049.1 GCA_022827425.1 Pseudomonadales bacterium
TTCGACGGCGCCTGCCGGGCGATATCGAAAATCCGCGTCATGACTTCCGGCGGCACTTCGCGGTCGAGAAAACCGCGCACCGAGCGCCGCTCGGCAATGGCCTCGAGCAGGCTAATGTCGGGTTCGAGCGCCTCGGCGGCGCCGGCGAGTTCCTTGATCATCTTGTTCATGTTTGCTGGCGTTCCGTTTGCGATTACCGGTTAACTGAGAATGCGGCCGCCATCGACGTCGACGGTAGTGCCGGTGACGAAGCGGTTGTTGATGACGAACAGAACGCCTTCGGCCACTTCGTCCGGGGTTCCGGCGCGCTTGATCAAATGGCTGCCGGTGACGGCTTTGAGGCGTTCTTCCCTGGCGTCGCCAAACGAGTCGAACATCGCCGTGTCGATGGTGCCCGGGGATACGATATTGACGCGGATGGGCGCCATTTCAACCGCCAGGCAACGGGCCAGGTTCTCGACGGCGCCGCCGACGCAACTGAGCGCCGACTGCCCCGGCCTGATCTTGCGCGCGGGCGAGCCGCTGACCAGGGTGATCGAACCGTCTTCGGCCAGCAAGGGCGCACCGGTCCGCACCGCATTCGCGTAGCCCCAGAGTTTGCCGTAGGCGGCCTTGAATTGTTCCGCGGTCTGTTCGAGGAATGGCTTGAGCGTGCGCTCGCCGCCGATGGCGCACAGGACCAGGTGATCGATGCGGCCGGCTTCGCCGAACAGCGCTTCGAGCGCGTCTGTGTCATGAATGTCCGCTTCGCGCACTGCAAAGGCCCCGGCTGCCGCCGCTGCGGCCTTGTCGCGATGGGCTTCGCTGCGGCCCGCGGCCCAGACTTTCGCTCCCGCCGCGGCCGCCGCCTGGGCGGTCGCCAGGCCGATGCCGGCGGTGCCGCCGACCACGACCACCGTTTTTCCCTTGAGTTCATTCATCTGATGCTAGTCCCCTGATTTGGGGTAAGAGGATGGTAGCACAGCTAGCAACATCGTAGTGTCCCCGAATCTTCCGTCGGGGCAGGTATTGGGTTATTCTCTCGGTCGGTCCCCGATGGACGCGGACAAATTTTTGGAATTCAAGGGAGGCAGCCTAATGAAAGAACATTTAGTCGAACTAGGTGTGGAACTAGTCGATTACGATCACGACAATCCGAGAATCGCAAAGGCACTAGAAAAGTACGGATCATTGACAGCGGAGCGCATCGCCTTTGCTCTTAAATCAGCAACAGAAAATGGTTCTGCTTCATCCTATAACAATTTGCGAGACTCCATACTGGCTAGCCGGGGAATCATGGCCCCCATAACTGTTATTGCCCGCGATGGCAGGTACACCTGCATAGATGGAAATACTCGACTTGCGATTTACAAGGAACTACTAAAAACAGACGAACGTAAAGAAGTAGATTGGTCAAAGATTAAGGCCACGGTACTTCAGGAATATTCGCAGACCGACATTGAGAAGATAAGAGTTTCTGCACATCTTGTCGGGTCGCGAGAATGGCCGGCATATGAAAAAGCAAGGTACCTGTACCATCTTCGCAACCAAGAATTCATGGATTATGCTGAAATAATTGCCTTATGTGGTGGTAGAAGGAATGATATTGAGCGACAAATTGATGCATATCATGACATGAATGAGTATTACAGGGATAAGGTGGATGAGGACGCAGAGTTTCAAATAGACAGATTCAGTGGTTTTGTAGAAGTACAAAAACCAGGCATAAAAGATTCTATCTTTTCAGCAGGATTTACCATGGACGACTTTGGCAGCTGGATCCGATATGGGAACATTTATCGTTTGGCTGATGTAAGACAGTTGCCACGTGTGTTGGAAAATGAAGATGCGAGGGAAATATTTGTAAAGGGTGGGCCAAAATCGATAGAAAAAGCAAGTCAGCATCTCGATCTTGAGGAGTCGAAAAACAAACCATTTAATAGGAAAACTACACTTGAAACTGCAACAATGTATCAATTGGTTGAAGTGTTGCTACGACGCATTTCAGATATATCGTATTCTGAGGTGCGAGCATTGAAGAATAGAGAAAGTGATAATTCCGAGGAACAAATCAGATCCATCGAAAGTCTATCGGAGCAATTGAAACGATTGCTTGATGACTTGGTAGATTAGATATGTCGGAGAGTGCTGACCATCGTAGACTAATTGTAGACGGAATTAGCCTCATTGCGTCCAAGTATCCCTATATGAAAATTAGAAGTTCAATCAAGGCGGAGAAGCGGAATCACCATAGCTAGCTGTGGTTTCAGTTGAATACGCGCCCGGGATTGAGGATGCCGCGGGGGTCCATGCTGGTTTTGAGGGCGCGCATCAGGCTGATCTCGTTGTGGTCGCGGCTGAAGGGCAGAAACGGCCGCTTCATGATGCCGATGCCGTGTTCGGCGGAGACCGAGCCTTTCAATTCGCGGATCAGGCCGTAGATGACCTCGTCGATGGGGCGGTGCAGGGAGTGGGTGTCCGGGCCGACGTTGATGACGATGTGCAGATTGCCGTCGCCGATATGGCCAAAGAGGCCGAGCACGGCATCGGGCCACTTCTCTCGCAGCCGGCGCTCGACTTCGTCGCCGAAGTAGCCCATGTCGGCGACATTCATGCTGACGTCGTAGGTATGCATGTGGCCGACGCCCTGGCCGACCTCGGCGGCGCCGTCGCGCACGGCCCAAAGTTTTCGAATCTTGTCGCTGTTGTCGGCGACGATGACGTCGTCGACCAGCTCCTTCCGGCAGGCTTCTTCGAGCATGGTGAGGAAGAGGTCGGCGTCGGTGGCCTCGTCCGAACCCATGCTCTCGACGAGCACGTAAAAGGCGTGGCTGTCCGGCAACGGAGCGTCGGCGTGTGGCACATGGGCGTCGACGAGCTGGTAGCTGTTGCGCCAGAGCACTTCGAAGGCGCTGAGGTTGGCGCCGAGCCTGTTCTGGGCGTGGACGAGCAGGTCGGCGACTTCATCGAACGAGCCCAGGCCGCACATGGCCACCGTCTGGCTCGCCGGGCGCGGAAACAGCTTCAGCACCGCCCGGGTAATGACGCCGAGTGTGCCTTCGCTGCCGATGAACAATTGCTTGACGTCGTAGCCGGTGTTGTTCTTGCGCAGTTTGTGCAGATTGTTGATGACGGTGCCGTCGGCGAGCACGGCTTCAAGGCCCACGGTCAACTCCCGGGTCATGCCGTAACGGATCACCCGGTTGCCGCCGGCGTTGGTCGACAGGTTGCCGCCGATGGTGCAGCTTCCCCTGGCGCCGAGATCGAGTGGGAAGAGCAGGCCTTCGGCGTCGGCGCGCTCCTGGATGACTTGCAATGGCACGCCGGCTTCAACGGTCATCGTGCTGGTGTAGGGATCGAGCTCCACCACCTTGTTCATGCGTTCGAGACTGAGCGAGATTTCGTTTTCCAGCGGCGCGGCGGCGGAAACGAGCCCGGTCATTCCGCCCTGGGGCGCTACTGGCTGGCCAGCCTCGTGGCAGAGCGCGAGAATCGCCGAGACTTCTTCGGTGGAAGCGGGACGCAGCAGCAAGGCCGGCCGGATCGCCCGGTCTTCCATCAGGTCCTGGTAGTTCTTCGGCTCGATATCGTCGCCTTCGCGGTAGCCTGCGGGGCCGACGATTTCCTTGAGCCTGTCGAAAAGGCCAGTGTGGGTTTCGATGGCTTGAAGTGTCATGGGGCGGCGGCGGTTTTGGGAGTGAGGGGCGAATCTTAGCACATGGCGTTGACCTCTCCTGTTTTCTGCGAGTCGGCTGACGGCAACTTGTGTTCTTCCCGCTGCAAGCCATGTGGTAGGCTTTGATTGCAAATTGGCATTCAGGACTCGTGGGAGAGAAGATGATGAGATTGACTATCGGCGCATTTCTGTTGCTGGCGGCTTTCGGCGCTCAGGCTCAGGAGGCGGACAATGCGACGCATGTTCCGCTTGGCGAGATCATGACGGTTTTTGAGAATCTCGGCGATACGATCGACCAGCAGGTGCGGGTCGTGGATATTGGCGATGAGTTGAATGTGGGGGTCGGGGTGCTGCGACGGGTTGGCGCTCGCTCGGATGGGGAGGAACTCAACGCCATCGTGCATCATAGGGTAACCGAGGTGTATTACGTGCTTTCGGGCTCGGGGATACTCGTTACCGGCGGCGATGAGAGCGACGGCATCGAGTTTCCCGCCGACTCGGTCTCGGTGCGGGAACTCATCGGCCCCAGCGGGAGAAGGACCGTCAGCAATGGCCAGGTGCAAACCATTGCGGCTGGCGACATCGTCGTGATTCCGGCCGGCGTGCCACATGTTTTCAGCCATATCCAGGACCAGATCACCTATCTCAGCATCCGGGTGGACCATGAGCAGGTGCTGCCCGCGGGCTATGTCCATCCCTCGCTTGAGTGAATCATGGGCGGCAAGTGCCGCTCGGGAGGCCAACTGATGAAACTGCTGTCGATCATGCCTGTGGGCGCCCTGGCTTTGGCGGCGAGTCTGGCAGCGGCGCAGGACGACTATCCACGCACTCCCTCGGGCAAACCCGACTTCAGCGGCAACTATGACATCTCAACCTTGACGCCGTACCAGCGGCCCGCTCGCTTCGGTGATCGCATGACGCTGAACGAGGAAGAGGTGCAGGCCTTGCGCGACCGGGAAATGGGTATCCGTGCAGCGGACTCCGCGCCGGGCGATCCGAATCGCGCGCCGCCCGAGCAGGGCGGTTCGATCGGTTCCTATAACGATTTCTGGTTCGACCGGGGCGACGAGCCCTTTGTCCTGAACGGAGAATACAGAACGTCGATACTGACCTACCCCGAGAACGGCCGCATGCCGCCGCGCACGCCCGCGGGCCAGGCCAGGGCCGACGCGGCGCCGCGTTTCGCCTGGGAAGATCTCGGCGGCGCCTGGTGGCTGGAGACCGGCGACCAGCCATTCGACGGCCCCGAGAACCAGCAAGTGCAGGTCCGCTGCATCTTCCATCCGGCATCGACGATTCCGGTAACGCCCCGCGTCTACAATAACCTGAAAACCATCGTGCAGACCGACGACTACCTGATGCTCTACGTCGAATGGATGCATTGGGCGCGCATCGTCCGCATCGGCGATCAGGAACCCAGGCCCGCCGCGCTGGCGACTTTCGACGGGGATTCAATCGGCCGTTGGGAAGGCGACACCCTGGTCGTTGAAACCACCAATTTTCTGGATCGCCCTTATGAACCTGCCGAGCGCCGCGTGATCGAACGCTTCAGCCCTCTGGATGGCGGCGGCCTGGTCTATGCCTTCACGGTGGAAGACGCGGATTACACCGACAGCTACAGCGGCGAGATGGTCTGGCCGCCAACGGACCAGATTCCGTACGAATACGCTTGCCACGAAGGCAATTACTCGATGGAGATGACGTTGAAGGGCGCCCGGCTCAAGGAAGTCGAGCACTACCTGCAACAGCAATCCGAAGACTGACTTGACCGGTTGCCGTCACCTCGCAAGCGGGTCGGGCCGCATCTGGAAGTGATAGACCTTGCTCGTGGTTCCCGCCCCGGTTTCCATATGGAAGGGCGCACGGCTGCTGTAGGTCGCCCATAGCCCGCGGCCTTTCCAGCCGGCGTCCGGATCGTCGATGCGGCCGTCCAGCCATTTCGTGTAAAACCCGAGCGGATAGGGCACCCGCAGCCGCACCCATTCTCCGTCGTTGAGCACGAGCAGCGCGCCGGACTGATTGCCGGTGTTGATTGGCGTGTTCTCGCCGAGACCGAAGGTGTTGAACTGGTCGACCCAGGTGTAATAGCTGCCTTCGGCGCTTCCCGGCAGGTCGAGATTCCTGAATTGCGGCAGGGGTTCGGTGTAGAAGGTCCAGCCTTCCGGACAATGTTGCCCCGTCGCTTCCGGGCCGTTCAGCGGGCCGGTGCAAAGCGAACGGTCAAAGCTCGCCATGTGACCGCTGGCCATGGCCGCCCAGACCACGCCGTTGCGGTCGATATCCATGCCCCGCGGAGAGAAGCCTTCGACCGGGTCGCCGTTGGCGTCGAGCGGCGGTTGGAAGATTTCCGTCAGCGCGGTGGTGGCCGGATCGTCGCCGGGTACGAGGCGCACGACGGCGCCCGGATAACCGAGGGAAGAGCCCCAGATCGTGCCGTCGGGCGCCGGCGCCACGCCGTAGTAACGACCGTCGATGCGCATGTCGCGCGCCGGGTCCGCGGCTTCGCCCGGCTCGGTGTAGTCCGCGTCGCGCACGCCGTTGCCGTTTGTGTCGAGAATGAAAGGCGTCCAGCCCTGGGCCGCCACGGAATCGCCGGTTTCCAGAAATTCGCGGGTATCGAGCCAGCCGATGACGCTGCCGCCGCCGCTGGTCCACAAGGTATGGTCCTCGTCCTCGGCGAACATCAGGTGGTGCGTGCTGAAACAGGTGTTGATCGGCGTATAGACATCGGTTTCGGGATCGTAAACCCCGAGATGGCGGCCGGCGCGGCCGGTCGGAAACACCTGGGCGGAGGGATGATCGGAACCTTCCCGGCAGAATTCAGGCACGTTGTCCGGCGCCCGCACCCGGGCGGTGATCCAGACCCTTCCTTCGTGATCGAGCATCGGATTGTGCACCGAAGTCGACGCGTCCCAGATCGGCTCGTCGCCCCAATAGGGAGATTCCGCCAGCGGTGTGGGCGGAGGAGGGTTGTAATCCGGATCTTCCGGGAACACCGGCACTTGCGAG
>JAJDSZ010000129.1 GCA_022827425.1 Pseudomonadales bacterium
GGCGTCGGGCGCGGGGTCCAGCCCGGCGTTTCTTTCGATGATCCGCAATTGCGTGTGGATGCTGCTCCCGAGACCGCCGGGTTCGCTGTACATCCCTCCAAAACTCAGCCGCAGCACCGGATGCTTTTCGTCCCAGTCCCAGCGGTCGTGGATGCGCAGGCCCCGGAACAGCTCTTCGCTTCCCGCGAACAGCTCTCCCAGGGTGTCGAGCAGCAGGCTCTTGCCGAAACGGCGCGGGCGCGACAGGAAGTAGTGCTCCCCCCGGTCGATCAGGTCGCCGATGAGCGCGGTCTTGTCCACGTAGTAGCAGTCCCTCTCCCGGAGCCTGCGGAAGGACTGGATGCCGATGGGAAGTCTGCGGCGCTGCATGGCGGTACCGGTATTGCCGAATCCCTTCAATCCTACCATGCCGGCGCCCCGGCAATGTAGCCGAAGCTATTGTGCGCGGCGATTCCCATCCCGATGCCGCCGCCCCACTCCCCGTCATTCCGCGCGGAGCGATTTGCATTGCTCGTTGGCTACCCGGGCGGTCCTCTTGAAGTCGGGATGGATGTCCCATATATTTTTTCAGAGAATACCCGGGGAAAAACGAATTGGGGTAAGGGTCATGGCGATGCGGGAAGAACTTGAGTTGCGCGGGGCGCGGACTGGGGAATTTGAGCTTGGGGAGTGGCGGGTCAGGCCCGGCTGCAATCGAATTGCGCACCGGCGGCTGGGCGTTGAGCGCAGGCTGGAGCCGCGCTTGATGCATTTGCTGGGCTTGCTGGCGGCCAATACCGGGGAGACCCTGGGTCGCGAGTGGCTCAATGGCGAATTGTGGCCGAGGGTGATTGTTACCGAAAATTCCCTGACCCGGGCGGTGTCGGCCTTGCGCCGGCTGCTGCGGGCGGGTGGCTGCGACGGCGGCGTGAGAATCGAAACCGTGCCCAAGAAGGGTTATCGCCTCGTGATCGTGGCAAAGGCCGGAGAATCGGCGGAGCCGTCTTTCGGGTTCAGCGCCCCGCCCTGGCGGGTTGTGGCGGTTCCGGGGCTTGCCCTGGCGGTGTTTGCCGGCGGCTGGCTGGCTGGCGGCGGCGAGAATCCGGAAACGTACCCGGCGCCGGCGGGCGTGGCGGATTTTGGCCAGCTTGTCCCGGTAAGCAGCGTCGGCCCGGCGGGCATTCGCCAGGAGGCGCCGGTATTGTCGGCGGATGGCGGCCGTTATGCCCACATACGGCACGATGGCGCGGGTTCCACCATCTGGCTGGGCGAGCTGCGCGGCGGTGGCGAGGCTGTCGCGGTGTACAGCAGTTCCCTGCCATTGACCCATCTGGTCTGGTCGCCCGCCGGCAATGCGCTGCTTTTCGCCCGGCAGGGCGCCATGGCGACTGAGGCGGTATATGGCGCGGGGCCGGCGCAGTTGATGCAGTTTGACCTGGATTCCTGGACGATTTCCTTCCTGCGGCCGGAAGCCGGAGAAGCGGAACCGCAATTGCCCGCGGAAATCGATCTGACTTGAGGCGCTACATGGCCGGCGGGCCCACGGTGGTGGCCAGGTAGCTGGTGACCGCCAGTATCGCGCCGGCAATCGCGATTTCCATTCGGATGGCTCTCCCCAGGGCGGCGGGTCCCGCGCCGGCGAACATTTTCGGCACAAGCAGGAAGCGGTTGCCTGCGGCCACGAGCAGCAACAATCCCACCAGCGCGAGTTTGATCAGCAGCGTGACGCCATAGGGCGTGCCCAGCAATTCACCCGGCGAGTGGAACAGTTCCAGCGCAAGCAGCAGTCCCGCGGCGAACAGCGCCAGCAGGCAATAACCCGCCATATCGCCAAATCCCTTCATGGTTTGGGCAAGTCCATCCCCTTCGCGGCTCAGACAAAAGTACAGCAAGGGGACAAAGGCGCCGGTCCACACCCCCATGGCCAATACATGGAGGATGATGGCGGTTTTCGCTGGCGCATTGAGTACGGCGACATGGCCGGTGATGGTAAAACTTGCCAGCACCAGCATCAGCCCCAGGGCGTGAAGCAGGCCGATCAGGTGATAGCGCGACTGCGGCGGCGGTCGGCTGCCAAGGCGCATGGCGAAGGCGGCGCAGGCGATGGTGGGGAGCAGAAATCCGGCAAGGCGCAGCAGCGTGGCGCTGCCGGTTTCGAAGCCGAGCAGCAGCCGCGCCATGGCCGGATCGAACATGCCGCCAGGCCCTCCCCCGCTGGTCATTCCCACCTGAAACAGAAAGGCGAACAGCGCGCCATTGAACCCAAGCAGGCTGCCCAGGCCGATGTAGGCGCTCAGCAGGACAATGGTCTGACGGCGCTCATCCCGATAGAACAGCAGGCAGACAGTGCCTCCGGCCAGTGCCGCAATACCGAGATACTCAAGCAGTTTCGCCAGTTGAATTGCCAACTCCCAACCGGTGGCGAAGGGAAGGCCCATTGAGCTGGCGGGGAATCCGGCGGGAGATCAGTTGCCGGCTACTCCCGCAATGCCGGGATCCATGGTAAAGCGGAAGCTGTCGGTGAGGGTATGGCCATCAGCGCCGATTGCCGCCCATTCCACGGTGATCTCACCTGTGGGAATGCCGGGCGCGGTGATGGAATAGGATGTCGCGGGCTCAGCACTTGCCGAGAATTCGGTGGGAATCTCCACTTCGCCCTGGGTCAACTGCAAGCGCACGAGGCGCACCGGGCCATTGAACTCCACTTCAATCGCGGCCACCTCGGACACGGTGGAATCGGCGGCGGGCGAAGAGTTTTTCAGCGGAGTATGGGCATAAGCCGCCGGGGGCATGAGCATGGCGGCGAATACTGCGATGGACCGGATAACTCGCTTTGGCTGCATGTGCATTTCCTCATGTGCCAGACTCGGGATTATCGCAAGTAAACCCCTGGTGCGGCACGGAATCGCGCTGCGTCATATTGTCGCATCGCCTACTTTCGGCGCCAGACTTCGGTAAGCGGCGACAGGTTGATTTCATCGAGCACGGTGCCGGGGCGGGCTGCAATCACCATGGCGAGGATGGCGGCGACGTCCTCCGGGGCGATGGCGTTTTCCCCGGCTTCTCCGGGCCCGAAATGCAGTTCGTCGAAGAAAGGGGTTCGCACCGCGCCAGGATTGATGATGCTGACCCGCACCCCGGACTTGCCGCACTCTTCCCGCAGGGACTGGGCGAACCCGCGGATGGCGAACTTGCTCGCACAGTAGATGCTGCCCTGCCGCCCTCCGCGCAGGGCAGATTCGGAGCCAGTGAAGACGATATCGCCGCGTCCCCGCTGTTTGAGCAGCGGCAGCAAGGCTCGGGTAATGATGACGTGTGACAGGAAATTGGTGTTCATCACCAGTTGAATATCCGCCAGGGAAAGCTGCTCCAGATTCGCCATGCGGCCAATGCCGGCGTTGTTCACCAGGGCGCGGGGCGGCTGATTCAATGCGGCCGCGATTTCCCCGATGCGTTCCTGCACCGCATCCGGCCGCGCAAGATCCACCTGCTCCCGACGGTAATCGGGATGCTCCAGGGGATCGTTGTCCGCATTCTTCACCAGGCCCAGCACCGCATGGCCGAGACGCAGCATTTCCCGCGCCATGGCGAGACCGATTCCCGAACTCGTTCCTGAAATCACGACGAGCGATTTTGCTTCAAAATTCATGGATGTCTCTCCGGCTTTAGGTCAAGTCGGTCACTTCGCAAACAAGGCCCGGCTGTGAAGTGGTTTGCCTCCAAGATGGGGGTCCAGGGCCTGGCGGAGGAGGCGTTTGGCTGCGGCGGCGGCTGCGGGGTCTTCAAGGTCGAGTCGGGCCAGGGCGTGCAGGTGGGCGCCGGGGAAGATTCTTTTGGGGTCATTGCTGTCTCCGGGGCCGGCCTCTTCAAAGCCGAGGTCGGGGAGGTAGCGGTACTGCTTGTTGAGGGACAGGGGCTCCTCCCTGTGGCGTTCGGTTTGCAGGTTGATGGCGTAGCCGAGTTCGGCGAGCAGCTCAAGTTCGAAGCGGCGCAGGATGGGTTCCAGGGAAGAATCGGCTGCCAGCGCCCTTAGCGTGTCCTGGTAGGCATGGAACAGTTTCGGGTGCTCCACATGGCCGTGGAGCAGGCGGCTGAGCAGTTCATTGACGTAAAAACCGCTGAGCAGGCGCTCGCCTGCGAGTTTGGCGGCAGATCCCGCGCTTTCGGTGGCGGTGAGGGTCTTGATTTCGCCGCGGCCCGTCCAGGAAACCTGCAGCGGCCGGAATGGCTGCAACAGGCCTTGCTGCCGCGACTTGCCCCGGCGGGCGCCACGGGCCACGGTGGCGATTCTGCCGTGGTCGCGGCAGAAGAAGTCCACCAGCAGGCTGGTGTTGCGGAATGGGCGCCGGTGGATTACCCAGGCGGGTTGCAAAAGGATTCGGGAGGGCATGTTTGGGTTGAATTTTTTGCTCAGCTTTTTCGGGTTGATCAGGTAACTGAATACGCCGACCGACTGCCTGCCACCAGGGGTATCGTACATGCCATCCATGGCGCGGCTTCCCAGACTTCGATCAACTCCAGTCTCGCCTTCCATGGCGAGCCGTTCGGCCCTCAAAGAGCTTCGCTCTTTGTCGGCTGCGCCGACCGACCCTCACCCAGGTCTGAAGCGAAATCTTGCTTTCGAAGGCTTGTTCCATGTCCTTGCGGGCGGCGGCGCCGATGAGTTTGAGGCGCTGGCCGCCGCTGCCGATGAGGATGCGCTTCTGGCCCTGCTTTTCCACGGTGATGAGGGCGCTGATCTTCAACACGCCGTTTTCGCTGGCGAATTTTTCGATTTCCACCATCACCTCATAGGGCAGTTCGTCACCAAGTTGGCGGGTGATTTTTTCGCGAATGAGTTCGGCGGCGAGGAAGCGCGAACCGACATCGGTGACCTGACCGGCCGGGAACAGGAACGGGCTTTCCGGCAGAAATTCACGCAGCCTGACTTCCAGCAGTTCAAGATTGTGCCCGCCCAGAGCGGATACCGGCATGATTTCAACGAAATCGAAATGCGCCGCGAGTCGCTCGATATGGGGCAGCAGCCTGCGCTTGTCCCGGAGCCGGTCCACCTTGTTGATGACGAGCAACACCGGCGCCGGGACATCCCGCACGGCCTGCAGTACCGCCTCGTCCTGCTCGTCCCAGTGCAGGCGCTCGCTCACCAGCATGATGACATCGACTTCTGTGACCACCGTCATGACGGTTTCATTCATCATCCGGTTGATGGCCTTGCCGTAGCGGCGGTCGAGTCCCGGCGTGTCCACGTATATGCACTGGTCCGCGCCGATCGTGCTGATGCCGAGAATGCGGGTGCGGGTGGTCTGGGGTTTGCGCGAAGTGATGCTGATCTTCTGCCGCAACAGGTGGTTGAGCAGGGTCGATTTGCCTACATTGGGCCGACCGACAATGGCGACATGACCGCAGCGGGTCGCTTCCTCTCCGCCCGCCGTCACTGGCCCCGTCATTCTTCCCGTCCCAACGCCGCCAGGGCCTTGCCAGCCGCCATCTGCTCGGCGGCGCGGCGCGACTGGCCGCTGCCTTCGGTGGCGATCCGGTGCCCCGGCAGCGAGCAGCGGACCTCAAACCACTGCTGGTGACCCTTGCCCCGGGTTCCCAGCAATTCGTAATCCGGCAATGCGCGCCGTTCGGACTGGATGAGTTCCTGCAGCCGCGTCTTGTTGTCCTTGCGCACGCCGCTGCTGGCGTAGTCTGCGCCGGGCTCGGGAATCCGGCGCCGGACGAAATCGCGGCAGGCTTCCATTCCGCCATCGAGATAAATCGCTGCCAACAGGGCCTCCACCGCCGCGGCCAGGATCGAATCCCTTTCCCGCCCGCCGCTGCCCGCTTCGCCGGAGCCAAGCTCAAGCCACTTGCCGAGTTCGAGTTCCCGGGCCACCCCGGTCAGGGCGGAGCCCTTGACCACGGCGGAGCGCATGATGGTGAGATCGCCCTCGTCCGCGTCGGGATGGGCGGTCCAGGCCTGTTCCGCTACCAGGAATCCAAGCAGGGCATCGCCGAGAAATTCGAGCCTTTCATTATGTTCCCTGCGTGCGCTGCGATGGGTTAGGGCGCGCCGGACCAGGGATTTGTCGCTGAATTCATGGCCGATTGCCGCCTCCAGGGCGTCTAGTGGCTTGCTCATCGCCGCTGTCGGGTCCCCGGCTACCGGATCCAGCGGGATTGGGAAAAAGTGGGCAGATTCCAGCCCGGGTCCTTGTGCATCCACACGGCAACCGCCTTGCCGACGATATTCTCTTCCGGCACCACGCCCCAGAAGCGGCTGTCGCTGCTTTCATCGCGATTGTCACCCATCATGAAATAGCTGTCCGGCGGCACCACCCACATGGTTCGCGCCGGGTTGCGCATAAGTTGGTTCTTGGTCTGGATGGTGTGCTCCACGCCGCCGATGAGTTCGGTCCAGCTAGTGCCCGGCACCGGCCCGAAGGCGGAATTGATGGTGATCTCGCCTTGGGATTCCTTATGCACGAGTTCCCGGTTGATATACAGTTCGCCGTTTTCGTAGCGCACGGTATCACCCGGCACGCCGATGACGCGCTTGATGTAGTACTGATTTTCATGCGGCGGGAAAAACACCATGACTTCGCCGCGTTGGGGTTCGTCCAAATCCATGAGTTTGGTTCCGGCCACGGGCAGGCGCAGGCCGTAGGCGTACTTGTTGACGAGAATGAAATCGCCGATGTTCAGGGTCGGAATCATCGACCCGGTGGGAATCTGGAAAGGCTCGAAAAGAAAGGAGCGCAGCACCAGCACCAGGGCAAGCACGGGAAAGAAGGCCCTGGCGTATTCCACCACCACAGGCTCCCGGGCCAATTCCCCATCCTTGTCATCGTTCGGCCCGGCGGCGCCCGATGCCGGGCGATTGCGGCGGACTTCCTCGGCAAGGGCGAGACGGCCGGGCTTGAGCAATAGTGAATCCAGCAGCCAGATCAGCCCGGACAGGGCCACGAGGATGACCAGCACCAGGGAGAAATCGATATTCATCATCATAGGGGCGCCTGCGCCTAACCGTCAGACCGCAATACGGCGAGGAATGCCTCCTGGGGCACTTCCACATTGCCGAGCTTTTTCATGCGTTTCTTGCCGGCCTTCTGTTTTTCCAGCAGTTTTTTCTTGCGGGTGATGTCGCCGCCGTAGCACTTGGCGGTCACATTCTTGCGCATGGCCTTGACCGTGGTGCGGGCGATGATCTGCCCGCCGACGGCGGCCTGGATCGCCACATCATACATTTGCCTGGGTATGAGTTCGCGCATTTTTTCGGCGAGTTCCCGCCCCCGGGAGCGGGCGTGGTCGCGGAAAACGATCAGGGCCAGGGCGTCGATCCGCTCGCCGTTGATAAGAATATCCAATCGGACCAGCCTTGACGACTCAAACCGGAGGAAATGGTAATCCATGGAGGCGTACCCCCGGCTGACGGACTTGAGCCGGTCGAAAAAATCCATGACCACCTCGCTCATGGGCAACTGGTAGCGCAGGGAAACCTGGCGGCCGGCGAACTGCATGTCCTGCTGCACGCCCCGCCGCTCCTCGCACAACTGGATCACCGCGCCGAGATGCCGCTGCGGCGTGAGAATGCCGATCTCCACGATGGGCTCGCGCATTTCCTCGATGTCGTTCACCGGAGGCAGCCGGGCGGGGCTGTCCACGAGCGTGGTTTCGCCATCCTTGCCGAGGACCTCGTAGGCCACGGTGGGCGCCGTGGTAATCAGGTTGAGGCCGTATTCCCGCTCGAGCCGCTCCTGAATGATTTCCATGTGCAACATGCCGAGAAAACCGCAGCGAAAACCGAAACCCAGGGCCGGCGAGTTTTCCGGCTGGTATTGCAATGAGGCGTCGTTGAGGGAAAGTTTCGACAGCGCCTCGCGGAAACTCTCGAGATCGTCCGAGTCCACCGGATACAGTCCGGCATAGACCTGGGGCGAAACCTGGCGAAACCCGGCGAGGGCCGCCGTATCCGGCGCTTTGGCGTGGACGATGGTGTCGCCCACGGGAGCGCCGTGGATGTCCTTTATGCCGGCGCAGACGAAACCCACTTCGCCTGCCAGCAGTTGACCGGTAAGCTTGCGCTTGGGAGTGAAGACGCCGAGCTGATCAACTTCCTGGGGCTTGCCCTGGGTCTTGACGATGATCCGCTCGCCACTGCGCAGACTGCCGTTCATCACCCGCACCAGAGAGACGACGCCAAGATAATTGTCGAACCAGGAATCGATGATCAGCGCCTGCAGGGGCGCGTCCCGGGAACCGGCCGGGGCCGGCGCGCGGCGGATGATCTGTTCCAGAATCTCGCCCACCCCCATGCCGCTCTTGGCGCTGGCGGCGATGGCTTCGCCGGCGTCGATGCCGATGATCTCCTCGATTTCCTCGCGCACCCGCTCGGGCTCGGCGTGGGGCAGATCCATCTTGTTCAATACCGGAATCACCTCTAGGTCCTGGTCGAAGGCGGTGTAGCAGGTGGCCACGGACTGGGCTTCGACACCCTGGGACGCATCCACCACGAGCAGGGCGCCCTCACAGGCGGCAAGCGAACGGGAGACCTCATAGCTGAAGTCCACATGGCCGGGGGTGTCGATGAAATTCAACTGGTAGCGCCGACCGTCGGCGGCATCGTAATGCAGGGTGACGCTCTGGGCCTTGATGGTGATGCCGCGCTCGCGTTCGATGTCTAGCGTGTCGAGCACCTGGGCGGCCATTTCCCGCTCGCTGAGCCCGCCGCAGAGCTGGATGAAGCGATCCGCCAGCGTCGACTTGCCGTGATCGATGTGGGCAATAATGGAAAAATTGCGGATGAGGGCCTGGTCGGTCACAATGGCGGCGCGGCAAAAAACCAGCCGGCAAGTCTACTGCATCGGGGCGGCGGTTTCAGTGAACGCAGTCTCAGGGCAAATCAATCGCCAGGTTGCGGTTTTCGCCCTGGCGCAGGATTTCCAGCGGAATTCGGCCCCTTGGCGGGAGGGATTCGGCGATGCGGGCGAAATCGGCGACGGTATCGACCGCATCGCCATTGAGGCGGGTGATGACATCATTGAGTTGCAGGCCCGACTCGCTGCCCGGGCCGGGCGCCATCTGCGCCACCCGCACGCCGCTGATGCCGGCCACCTGGCGGGTTTCCGAACTGAGTTCGGCAACCCGAAAGCCGAGGGAATTGGGGGAGCGCAACCGCGGTTCCGGGGAAAACGGGGTAATGCTTCTCGCGCTTGCATTGGTGGGCGAACTGCCGAGAGTGATCTGAAAGCGCCGCTCCTCACCGTCCCGCAGCACGGTAACCCGGGTGCTGGCGCCGGGCCGGTACTGGCCGACAAAAAAGGGCAATTCGGTGTAATACTCGATTTCGTGCCCGTTGAAGCGGGTGATGATGTCTCCATTGCGCAGCCCGGCCCGCTCCGCGGGGCTTGCCGGCTGCACCCGGTCCACCAGGGCGCCAAGCGGCCGCGCGAGGCCGAACCGCTGGGCGGTTTCGTGATCGACTTCACGCATTTGCACACCAAGCAGGCCCCGGGCGACGGAGCCGTTGTCCCGCAGTTGCTCCATCACATTCACCGCCACATTGCTCGGAATCGCGAAACTGACGCCGTTGGAGCCGCCAGTGCTGCTCAGGATGCGGGAATTGATGCCGATGACCTGGCCCTCGAGATTGAACAGGGGCCCGCCGGAGTTGCCCTGGTTGATGGCCACATCGGTCTGGATGAAGGACATGTAGTTGTAGGACGAGCGGCGCGGCACGGTGCGCCCCTTGGCGCTGACGATACCCGCCGAGGCCGAGAATTCCAGACCGAAAGGCGAACCGATAGCCAATACCCAGTCGCCGATTCGCACGGCGTCGGAATCGCCAAAGGCGACAAAGGGCAGGGCTTCCGCTTCGAGTTTCAGCAGGGCGAGATCGGAAGGCTCGTCGAGTCCGACAACGGTCGCTTCGAACATCCGCCGGTCATTGAGGTGGACCCGTATCTCCTCGGCGCCATCCACCACGTGATTGTTGGTGATGACATAACCGTCGGCCGAGATAATGAATCCCGAGCCTACCGCCGGCGGCGGCTGGAGCGGTTCTCCGGGTTGCCGCGCGTCGGGGATCTGCCGGCGGAACAGGTCTTCGAATTCGTCGAACAGGTTGCCGGAAGTGGCGCGCCTGGTGGAGATTTCCACTATGGCGGGGCCATGGCGCTCCACCAGGGCGGCAAAATCGGGAAGCTCCGCCGCCAGCGCGGGAATCGCCAGAACCCAGGCCAAGGCAAGGGAAACCAGTCTGCTGTACAAGGGGCTCTCCCGGAATGGCGGCAAGGGGTTAAATGTAACACAGCGGTTGAGGCCCGGACAGGCAGGCTTTCACTTCTTCCACTTGCAGGCTCAGGCTCCTAGTCCTGAAGGTCGTTAACAAGATGGAACAGGGGGGAGTCTTCGATGTGTTCCATTTGGGGAGGTTCGGCGGGGTCGAATCTCATGCTGCCTATGTATTCGAGGAGGCGCTGCCGGGCTTCCGGGTCTACCGGGGCTGTCGGGACATTGGCTACTTCCACTGTCCGGGGAACCGGTGCGTCCACCGGCGCAACAGGCCGGGCAGCGGGGGCGGCAGCGGTTTCGCCGGCGATCCGGGGCGCTGCCGGGCCGCTGTCGAGGCCCGCTTGCAGGCCGATGAAAACCGCGGCCGCAACGGTTGCGGCGATGGCGAATTTGCCGGCGAATCGTTGTCCGGAAGGCCAGCGGCGCGGCGCGAGGCCCGGAACGGGTTCGTCGCGAAGCTTGCCGGCAAGCCGCAAGTGGAAATCCTTGCTCAGGGACGCCACGCGCTCCCGCCGCGCAACGGCGCTGGCGAGATGGTAGCGTTGCCACGCCGCCAGCAGGTCCGGATCGTCGCCAGCGCTCTTGAGCAGGCGTCGCAGTTCAAGCTCGTCGGTTTCGTCGTCGAGCATCGCGGAAAGCGTTTCCCGCTGCAATTCACTCATGTCCCGCCTCCCGCATTTCCTGATTCGCGGATCTTCCGGTCGATGGCTTCCCGAGCCCGGAAAATCCTTGATCTTACCGTACCCACCGGACAATCCATAACTTCCGCGATCTGCTCATAACTCATGCCGGAAAATTCGCGCAAGGTAAAGGCGGTGCGCAGATCCTCGGGCAATTCCCCGATGGCGGCGTCGATCACCGCCTGCAAGTGCTCCATGGCGAGTTCGCTTTCCGGGTCGTCCATGTCCCGCAAGGCCGGCGCCACATCGCCGTGTTCGGCTTCGTCAATCTCGACACTTGCCAGCATCAGGCGCCGGTTCCGGGAGGCCAGATAGTTCTTGGCGGTGTTCACCGCAATCTGGTAGAGCCAGGTGTAGAACGAACTGTCTCCCCGAAACAGTGAAAGCGCCCGGTATGCCTTGATGAATGTTTCCTGGCCGATGTCCTCGATTTCCTGTGGATTCTGCACAAAGCGGCTGATCAATCCGGCCACCCGGTGCTGATAGCGCAACACCAGAAAGTTGAATGCGTTGGCATCGCCGGCCCGCACCCTCTCCACGAGTTGCCGGTCAGTATCCCGGGACATTCGTTCCTCGCAGTCTTTCCCGGAGGCCTTCGAACCCTCCCCGAGGCACTGACGCTTTGTTTCTGAGACAGCGGATGCGGCAAAAAGTTCTCACCGGTGCGCCTGTGCTAATGTACCCGGTCATTTTACTCCGTCCACGCTCCGGCGCGGTGCGCTGCGAAACATGACCGACTCCCCGCCGCAAAAATTCGACATTCTCATCATCGGCAGCGGCGCCGCCGGGCTTACCCTTGCCCTGCGGGCGGCCCGCTTCGCCAGGGTGGGGGTATTGAGCAAGGCAAGCCTTGAGCAGGGCGCCACTTTTTACGCCCAGGGCGGAATCGCCGCGGTGCTCGACGAGGGCGACAGCCTCGAATCCCATATCGAGGACACCATGACCGTGGGCGGCGGGCTGTGCCACCGCGACATGGTGGAGCATGTGGTGAACCACAGCGCCGCGGCGGTGCGCTGGCTGCTTGAACAGGGCGTGCCGTTCAGCACCCGAACGGAAGCCGCCGTGCAAGACGCCGGCAGGACTGCGGATCTGAGTTCACTTCATCTCGCCCAGGAAGGCGCCCACAGCCATCGCCGCATCATCCACGCCACCGACGCCACCGGCAAGGCGGTATTCGAGACCTTGCGCCGGCGCGCCCAGGAACATCCCCGCATCCATCTGATGGAAGGCTGGACCGCCATCGACCTGATTGCAAGCGAGCCGGAAGCCGGCGGCCGGCGGCGCTGCCGCGGCGTGCACGTGCTCGATGACGCCAGCCGCGAGGTTCACTCAATTGCGGCCAGATTCGTGGTTCTCGCCACCGGCGGCGCCAGCAAGGCCTATCTGTACACCACCAATCCCGACAGCGCCAGCGGCGACGGCATCGCCATGGCCTGGCGCGCCGGCTGCCGGGTGGGCAATATGGAATTCAACCAGTTCCACCCCACCTGCCTGTTCCACCCGCACGCCCGCAGTTTCCTGATTACCGAGGCCATGCGCGGCGAAGGCGCCCGGCTCGAATTGCCCGACGGCGAGAGTTTCATGCACCGTTTCGACAGCCGCGGCGAACTCGCTCCCCGGGATATCGTTGCCCGGGCCATCGATCATGAAACCAAACGGCTTGGCGAGGACTGCGTGTACCTGAACATCAGCCACCAGAACGCCGAACTCGTGCGCGAGCGCTTTCCGAACATCTACCGCCGCTGCCTCGAACTCGGCATCGACATTACCCGGGACCGGATTCCCGTGGTGCCCGCGGCGCATTACACCTGCGGCGGGGTGATGATCAACCAGTACGGGGAAACCGACATCGACAACCTGTATGCAGTGGGCGAGACGACTTTTTCCGGGCTCCACGGCGCCAATCGTATTGCCAGCAATTCGCTGTCGGAGTGTTTTGTGATCGCTTTCAGCGCCGCTGATTCGATCGCCGAAAAATTCGCCGATACGCCCTTCTCCGGAGTTGGCGACGATTGGCCCGAAGGCCGGGCCGAATCCGGCGACGACATCCTGGTGTCACACAACTGGGACGAATTGCGCCGCTGCATGTGGGATTACGTGGGCATCGTCCGCAGCGACAGCCGCTTGCGCCGGGCCGAGCGGCGGCTCGAATTGCTGCGGGAGGAGATTCACGCCCACTTCCGCAGCTACCGCATCAGCCGCGACATCGTGGAATTGCGCAATCTGGTCCTGGTGGCCAGCCTTATAGTGCGCGGCGCCGCGACGCGCAAGGAAAGCCGCGGCCTGCATTTCAACCTCGATCATCCGCAAACCGCAACCGAAGCCGTGGATACGATACTTGCCCCGGGCGACCATGCCGACCTGCCGGGCATCTTCACCCCGGGGGCTCAATCGCTCTCGTAGTGCAGCCAGCGCCGCAGCCGGCGCAATTCATCGGCAGCCAGGGAATCGGGAAACAGGGTCAGCAGCAGATGGCGGCGGCGGGCGCTCGCCAGGGGAAATTCAAGCACCAGCAGCCATTCGGAACCATACAGCACCCGGGGCGGAGAGGCCGCCATGGTTTCTCCATCGATTTCCACAACGACGGATTTCGCCCCGAGCCGCATGCTTACCGCAGCACCCCGGCCACGAAAACCGCGGTACTCATGCCAGAAACTGGCAAGCACAGGCAATGCCGCGCCAGCCTCAAGCCACAGCGGCGCCCCGGCATGAACCACCGCCAGCAGCGCGAGCACATGGAATGCCAACGCCAGCCGCCAGCGCATCCGGGAAGGAACGGGACGAAGTAACAACACCGCAAAAGCCTAGTCGGCTGTCGAGGGTTTCGCCAGGAACAGAACCACCTTGAAGAGGAAAGGCATCTGCCTGTCATTCCGCGCGCAGTCGCGGAATCTCTTCGGGTGGCTCCGCCTGAGATTCCGCGACTTCGCTCCGCTTCGCGCGGAATGACGTATTTCTTGAAATGGCAGTAGCGCGACAGTTCAGGACCTGGATGCTGTTTTGTGCGCCAGAATACGATCAATCAGCGGCTGCCAGCGCCCCGCCGGCTCGCCGCCCAGCAACCAGCCGAACAACTCCTGATCCTCAAAACCCAGCAATTCCCGGTACCGCTCCTGCTCCGGGGCCCCAAGCGAACCATACACCTCCCGCGTAAACGGTACCAGCAGCAAATCCAACTCAAGCATCCCCCGCCGACTACGCCAGTAAACCATCCCCCCATTACCCGACTCCCGCACCATCTCCCCTCTCCACGGCACTACATCCAGCCAACAGAACTCTGTTCAACTCAACGATTCTCCACTATCTCTGCAAGCCAACCCAAATCCCAACCGATAATGTGATAATCAAGTTTTATCCAAACCCAGTTTCAACCATGAACCACCCGGATTTCAACAACATCTCCGTAGTGCTGGTCCACACCTCGCATCCAGGCAACATCGGCGCCAGCGTCCGGGCCATGAAAAACATGGGCCTGAGCCGCCTAAGCCTGGTTTCGCCCAAGGAGTTTCCCAGCGGCGTGGCCGTTGGCCGGGCGGCTTCCGCGGTGGACCTGCTCGACCAGGCCCAGGTCTTCGGCTCCCTCAACGAGGCCGTGGCAGATTGCGGACTGGTGATCGGCGCCAGCGCCCGCTCCCGGCGCATCACCTGGCCCCTGCTCGGCCCGGCGGAATGCGCCCGGCTGCTGGTTCGGGAGTCAGCCCGGAACCGGGCCGCGCTGGTTTTCGGCCGCGAGGATACCGGCCTCAGCAATGAAGAATTGCAGCTTTGCCATTACCACGTGCAGATACCCGCCAACCCCGATTATCCTTCCCTGAACCTTGCCGCCGCCGTCATGGTGCTCTGCCACGAGTTGCGTCAGGCCGCCCTCGGCCCGGACGAGCCGGGAGAGCTTGAACGGGACTGGGACCAGCCCATGGCAACCGGCGCTGAGGTGGAGCGCTTTTATGAGCATCTCGAGCGAATACTGATTGCAGTGGAGTTTCACGACCCGGATCATCCGCGCCAACTCATGCAGCGGATCCGGCGACTGTTCGGGCGCATCCGCATCGACGTCATGGAAATGAACATCCTGCGGGGTATGCTCACCAATATTGAACGCAAACTGGGCGAGGAGCCCGCGCCGTAGTAATTCAGAGCTTGGAGCCTGCGCCGCAGGCCCCGGAATGAACGGGCAGCGCGGAAAGACTCAGGCGGCCCGCTCCACTTCCGCCGCCTGACGGATTCGCCAGGCGCAGCGCCGGTCTCCCGCCAGCAGATGATCCGTCTGTTCGATGGTGACGCCGGGGCCAAGCAGTTCGCAAAACATGCGTTTTTCCGCTTCGCAGAAATGCGGGTAGCTATCGGCGCAGGCCTGCAGGGGACAATGGTTTTGCACCAGCAGCCAGCCATCGGGCAGCAGACGCGCTTCCGCCATGTAGCCATCGGCGCCGAGCAGATTGACGAGAAGTTCGACGCGCTGCCGGGTATCCTGTTCCGGTACTTTCCGTTGCGGTCTTGGAATTGCCTCCTGATAGCGTTCCCTGATGCGGTGAAAGCGCTCATCCACCATGCGCTCGACGCCTTCCCCGCCCCAGCAGACTTCCACCACTTCCAGCATTTCCCGGGCCAGTTCGACGCCGGCGCGGGGAAACCAGTCGTTGCCCTTCCGGGTCAGCGCCCAGCGGGAGACCGGGCGGCCCCGGTGCTGCTTTTCAGCGGCCTGTTGCTCGACGAGTTCCAGTTTCGCCAGATCGGCGAGATGATGCCGCACCCCCATGGTGGTCATTTCGAGCTGCCGGGAAAGAATCCGCACCGATTGTGGGCCGCGCAGCTTGAGGCTGCGCAGGATATGCCGCTGGCTGCGTGGGACTTGCATGAAGGAAACCCTTTGGAACTTATCCGATGTATCGGTATGCAAGCCGAAAGGTTTACAAAAGGTTGACGAAGCTCCGGTCCGCGCAGGCTCCTACCGCACCATATCCACGTGTGGAATCCCCGCATCGTCATAGGGCGCCGAAACCCGGCGAAATCCCTGGGCGGCATAAAACTCCACCAGGTGCCGCTGGGCGGAAAGCTGGATTTCCGCGCCGGGCCAGTGCTGTTCGCAGCGGGCGATGGCTTCCCGCAGCAGAATGCCGCCGAGCCCGCCGCCGCGCCGTTTCCGGCTGACGATGATCCGGCTGATGGCGGCGGCGGGGAATTTCAATTCGGGTGGGTTGAGGCGGGCATAACAGGCGAGTTGCCCCTCCGCCATGCCGCACAAATGCAGGGATTGCCGGTCATGGCCGTCCAGATCCTGATAGACGCAGTCCTGCTCCACCACGAATACCGCCGAGCGCAGTCGCAGCAACTCGTAGAGCAGGTCTCGATGGAGTTCGGCGAAGGGCAGGCAGAGCCAGCGCAATTCCGGCAAGGGCTTTCTCCGGTCAGGGGCACAACGCGAATGATACGATGCGATAGCCTTGCGCGGGGGCCGAGTTTCCCAATGGCCCCGGGGAACCGTATACTTCGCGCCAGATTCGTCCCCGTGGCACAACTGGATAGCGCGACGCCCTCCTAAGGCGTAGGTTGCAGGTTCGACCCCTGCCGGGGACGCCACATAAAAAGTTTAACATATTGATTTATAATAGTTTTTACGAAGATAAATCCTGTAATTACCCATGCAATTTTTCTTGCAACCCGCCGCAGCGCAAAGTAAGATAATCCCGTGTCTGAACAGGAACCGACATTGCACGGATTGGAGCGACAGCTAGACGTGCCGGAGGAACGCATGAAGACCGAGCATCAAGAGTACAAAACCGATATAGCGAACCTGGCAACGGATTTGGCCAGGCGCGATACGCGCCAGCTTTTGGCAATAGCCGGATTGTTGGCCATTGGTCTTACAATTCTAGGGCTGGTGTTGACCGGATCATCAAACTAGCGCGTTCCAGTTCGCGGCGGCTGCCTCGCCGTTTCCCCATGAACCGATGCGCCCACCAGTTGGCCCGCTGTCCGGCATTTACACCGCGCCGGGCGGTAGCGAAGCCTTGCTGATCGTTCAGGATCATTTCGGCGAAACCGTGACGATTACGCTTCGCTCCTCCGCCTTTCAGTTGCCCTGGTATTGCAAGGGCAAGGGAAAGGCTTCCGCCGCGAAATTGCCGTCGAGAAACCATGGCGCGCCGGATTCCGCGATTTTGATGCTCACGGCGGCCAGGGCCAGATTGGGCTCGCGGCTGCAATTGGCAAAGGCCAGCAATGGCTCGCCCTGGGCTTTTTCGTCCATGGGCTGCGGGCACAGGCGGCTGTTGTCGCGCAATTTCTGATCGCAATGGAACAGGAACATGCGTTTTTTGGGCTTGCCGCGAAAATGCATGCGGGCAACAACTTCCTGGCCGGTGTAACAGCCCTTGCTGAAATTGATCACCCCGGAGATATCGTAGTTGAGCAATTGCGGCGTGTACTGCCCGCTCATGTCCGGGCGCACATGCACCTCACCCGCTTCCAGCCCTTCGCCGAGCCAGTCCGGGTCGGGGCCGGCCCGCCACTCGCCGAACAATTCCCGCAGCGGGGGAATTACGGCTTCATCGAAACACCACAATTCGTAGCGGTCTCCGGGTACCCGCAGCAGGCACATTTGCCTCGAAACCAGGCACTGGTTCACCGATGCCGGCGGCTTGGGAAACAGTCTCGCCAGCCCATTTCCACTGTCGGTGGACCACAGACCCAGCGCCAGGGGAATCCGGACTCGCCGCAATTCGACTTTTGAAAACACCGCATAACGCGACAGGGTGGAGAGTATCTTTTCCGCCATTCCCGCCGAAGTCTGCAACAGGCAGGCGCCACCGGCAGCCGGCACAAGACGAAAATCCGCAATGACACGGCCTTTCAGATTGCAGATCGCCCCGGGCAGCGAACGATGCTCCGCCAGCAGATCCACATTGCAGCTCACCTGCCCCTGCAGAAACTTCCTGGCATCCGGCCCGCTGACCTCAACAAACTCATGTTCCGGCAAGGCGCAAACAGACATCTACCACTTCTTCCCCAAGAGCCAAATGCGCGAAGTGTAACAGCAACAAACTCACCGGGGGAGATTCCGCGACTGCGCTCCGCCACGCGCGGAATGACGGCGGACTCTTTCACCCTGCTCTGCGCAGCCGCAGGATCTCCCCGGGGGTCCACAGCAGCGATACTCCCGGCAAATGCTAACATTAGCCCCCGTTTCCCCCAGATCTGTCATGGAATCACTTCTGAATGTCGCACTGATTGCGGCTCGCGCCGCCGCGCGCAATCTCGCCCATGGCGTCGACCGGCTCGACCGGGTTCGCGTGCTCGACGCCAGCGACAGCGGCTTCGCCACAAGCATGGACCGGGATTCGGAACGAACCCTGGTGTACCAGATTCACAAACTCTACCCCGATCACCGGATCGAATCGCGTCTTTCCGGCGACTGCGGCGGCAGCGACGAGCAGGTGGTCTGGCAGCTTGAGCCACTGGCGGGAAATCGCAACTTCCTCACCGGCCTGCCCTGTTTCGGCGTTGCCGCGGGCTGCCGCGTCAAGGGCATTTTGAGCCATGCCGCCATCGTGCTGCCCCAGAGCCAGGAAGAATTCAGCGCCAGCCGCGGCCAGGGCGCGCAGCTCAATTCGCGCCGCATCCGGGTGGGAGACGATACCCACCCCGACGGTCGCATGCTCGCCCTGCATTCGTCCCCCGGACAGAGCGAACGGAGCCGCGCCATGCAGCGGGCATTGCAAGCGCGGCAGGTTCTCATCCGGCAAAGCGGCTGCCCGGAATTCGATATCGTCCAGACTGCGGCGAACCGACTGCGGGGCGGCTGGTGCGGGGAAACCGCCGGCATCGGCGTGCAGGCGGCGGGACTTGTGCTGCGGGAAGCCGGCGGCCTGCTTGCGGGAGCGTCGGGCGAGGCTGATATTGCCGGAGGCAGCGAAACGCTGTACGGCAACCCGCGCATACTGCGCGAGCTATTGCGAATCCGCAAAGCGCTCTGAGAGACCCGGCAATCGGAGCCCGGACACGATTGCCGGCGTCCCTCAAACCCAGGAGCCTGCGCCGTGGGAATTCACGGCTGCAAATCCGCTCTCATCCACGCCCCCGGTCGCTCGATTTCGTTGCATATCCACCAATATTCGCCTCAATCGACCGGCCGGGGCGCGGCGATAGCGAATTTTCGCTTTCGCGAATTCCCACGGCGCAGGCTCCCAGGCAGCGGACATTCCGGCCGGGATTGCGCTATAGTCGCCGCCAGGTTTGCAGGAATCTCACATGCCATCTGGCGCCCATCACAAACTGGTGCAAGGGTCCGTGCGGGAATCATTGATCCGGATGACCGCGCCGATGATTGTCGGCATGCTGATGATGTTCAGCTTCAATCTGGTGGACACCCTGTTCATCAGCTTTCTCGGCACCGAATCGTTAACCGCCATCAGCTTCACCTTTCCGGTCGCCTTTACCGTGCTGAGCATGGCTATCGGGCTCGGCATCGGCGCCTCGGCGGTGGTGGGCAAATACATTGGCCGGGAAGACATGGAGCGCGCCAAGGAAGCCGCCACGGTAATCAACTATATCTCCCTCGCCATGGGCTGCCTGCTGGTGGCGCTGTGCTGGATCTTCCTGGACGAGATTTTCGGCCTGCTTGGCGCCAGCGAGGAACTGCTGGTGCCGATTCGCCAGTTCATGGCGATCTGGCTGCCCGGCAGCCTGCTGATGATCTGCATGATGACAGGCAACAGCATTCTGCGCGCCAATGGCAACACCCGCACCCCGAGCATGCTGATGGCCGCGGCGGGTTTTGCCAATGCCGCGCTGGACCCGCTGCTGATTTTCGGCCTCGGCCCTTTCCCCGCCCTGGGCATCCAGGGCGCCGCCTGGGCCACGGTAATCGCCTGGGGGCTGGCGGTGGCCTACCTGTTCCGGCTGCTCGTGTTCGAGCAGGAACTGGTGGCCAGGCAGATGCCCGCCCCCGCCGTGATGAAAACCTCGGGAGGCGAAATGCTGCGCATCGGCATTCCCGCCGCCGGCGCCAACATGATGACGCCGCTGGCGGCGGGCTTCATGACCGCCATTGCCGCGGGATTCGGCAATAACGCCGTGGCGGCGCTCGGCGTTGGCGGCCGCATCGAGCCCATCGCCACCCTGCTCATTCTCGCCATGTCGACTTCCCTGCCGCCGCTCATCAGCCAGAACTACGGCGCCGGCCGTCTGGACCGGGTGGCGGAAGCCTACCGGCTGTCAATCCACTTCGTGCTGGTCTGGCAGTTGCTGGTGTTCGCCCTGCTGGCGCTGGCCGCGCCGCTGATCGCGGAAGTTTTCTCCGATGACCCGGAAGTGATTTCCACCATCCGGCTGTTCCTGTGGATCATGCCGCTGGGTTTCGGCATGCAGGGGGTAATCATTCTCACCAATTCCTCGCTCAACGCCCTGCACCAGCCCATGCGCGCCTTGTGGCTGAGCATCGCCCGGTTCTTTGTTTTTTATGTGCCCCTGGCCTGGCTCGGCAGCGTGTATTTCGGGCTTTGGGGATTCTTCGCCGGCGCGGTGGGCGGCAATCTGGCCATGGGGTTGATTTCCCTGGCGACTTTCAACCGGGCGCTCGGCGCCGAACTCCGCCTGCGGGAGAAGCCCGCCTGAATTGCCACCGGGAGGGGACGCTAACGGCTGAAGAAGCCCCGCACTTCGGAAAACAGCGATTTCTTCTCTTTGGCCGCCAGCACCTCCACCGGCGCGGGGGCGTCGTCTTCCACAAGTTCGAAACTCTTGTCCCGCACCGTGGCGGGATCTTCCATGGCATTGCCTTCGGTGTAGCTCAGGCGATTGTTCCGCTGCTGGAAGGCCAGCATTTCCTGGCAGATTTCATTGTACTCGCTCTGGCTGAGCAATTCGGGCCTTTCTTTCATGTTCAAGGTAAACTTTCTGTTGTTAACCGCTGATAAATAATGTAAATTCTTCTTGTTTTTGATCAGCAATCCCTCCTCTTCGGCGATCTTGTACAGCGGCGTCCCGCGCAGGGGAATATAGGGGAAGAAAAAGAAGAACTCCGGCGCGATGCGGCGGTTGAGTTCCAGGGTCTTGCGCATGTTGGCGGCGGTTTCCAGCGGCGCGCCGACGATGTTGAAAGTCAGCCGGAAGATGCCCGCCTTCCTGCAGTTGTCGGCGGCATTGATGACCTGTTCGTTGGTCATTTTGCGGCCAAGCATTCGCGCCCGGTATTCCTCGTCGCCGCTTTCGATGCCGAACCAGATCGTGTGGCAGCCAGCTTCCGCCGCGGTGCGGCAGAATTCCTCGTTCATCACCTCGACCCGGGAATTGATGGAAAAGGGCAGGCGGATTCGCTCCTTGTAAATGGCGAAGAATGCCCGGACAAACTTCAGATTGGAGAGGAACAATTCGTCCCAGAACTCGAAGTAGCCGACGTTGTACTGATCGCGCAGCCGCTCGAGTTCCGCCACCATGGCTTCGGGCTCGTACTTGCGCAGAAAGGTTTTCTTGCTGCGCCAGCCTTCCAGAATGGGGGTGTTGCAGCAATAGGTGCAGCGGTAGGGGCAGCCCCGGCCGGTCATGACCGGCAGCACGAGCTTGCCCTTGGGGCCGAAAATCGAGGAGTTGACGCCTGCGAAGCTGCCGTCCCGGGAGAAGATGTCATAGTCCGGGAAAGGCAGGGCCGCAAGATCGCCGTTCTGGTGCGCTTCGGTGCGCCAGATCTGACCATCGGCGAGTTTTTCCCACATGCCGTCGGCGGGGCCCGTTTCCCCGCGCAGATGCCGCACGATGTTACCGATGGCGTATTCGCCGTCGCCCACACAGATGTAATCGATATGGGGGTTGGCGATGGTCTGCTCCTGGGACAGCATGGCCTGATAGCCGCCGACGAGTATGGGCAGCGACGGCGACAGCCGCTTCAGTTCGGCGAAATAGGGCTCCATGGGGAACCAGTGCGGGCTCATGATGGAAAAGGCGATGAGATCGGCGTCGAGTTCGGCGATCCCGCGGGCGAAATTCACCGGCGTATAGCGTTCGGCGTCGCGCAGGATCAGCACGGGTTCGAGCAGGACTTCCACTTCGGGAAACTCGCGCTTGAGATACGCCGACATGCTGGCGATGGGCATGGCGATCTCATTGCCATCGGGGGAATAGAACGAAAAAACAAGCCGCGGTTTCTTTCGGGTGACCGTGCCGAAATAGCGGGATTTATGCCGGGGATAAACGAGATCGTCGCTGCTGACGGCGATGATCCGAGCCTGGGAGTTCATCATCTGCCCCATTCGCGAGATGCGGTGAAGTATATCATCAAAGAAGCGGCTTCCGGCGGTTTTCGATGCCTCGTGAATACTATATTCTTCGACCGTGTTGCGAAGTTCCATAATGTCATTCTGCGCGAAGCGAAGTCGCAGAAGCTCCCGACACATGGCGCCGAGCAAGATGGACAAGATTCCGCGACTCCGCGCGGAATAATGAGGAGTGGCAGCGGGGCGGCGCCGGATTCCGGCCCGGTGGTGTGAGTTCCATGAATGCGATTGAAGCGCTGTTGGGCCGCAATTCGGCGCCCCGGCTGGAGGCGCCGGGGCCGGACGCGGAACAGTTGGACACGATTTGCCGGGCGGCGCTGCGGGTGGCGGATCACGCCCGGCTCAGGCCCTGGCGCTTCCTGCTGGTGCGGGGGGAATCGAGGCGGAAGCTGGGCGAGCTGTTTGTCGCCGCCGCCCTGGAATCCGCGCCGGACATGACGGCCGCGGAAAAGGACCGGCTGCGGGGGAAGACCTTGCGGGCGCCGCTGATCATCGTGGTGATCGCCAGCCACCGGGAGCATCCCAAGGTACCCGGAATCGAGCAGGATCTTTCCGCGGGAGCGGCTGCCCAGAACATGCTCAATGCCGCCCACGCCCTGGGCCTTGGGGCCATGTGGCGCACGGGCTCCATGGCCTACCATCCCCGGGTGGAGCGGGGGCTTGGCCTGGACGACGGGGAGAAAATCATCGGCTTTGTGTATCTGGGCGCCATCAGCGGCAATCCCAGGACGCTTCGGGAGGAAGACCCGGCGGATTATTTTGCGGAATGGCCGGCATGAGCGGACGCAGCATCGCCATGAATTGCTGGAAGTGCGATCACCGCATGAATCATGTGCCGCTGCCCTTTTCCCGTTATGAGGAATGCGAAAAGTGCAAGGTTGACCTGCACGTCTGCTACGCCTGCCGGCATTACGACCCGGCGGTGGCCGACGCCTGCCGCGAGGACCGGGCGGATTTCGTGCTCGACAAGGACCGCGCCAATTTCTGCGATTACTTCCGGCCCGGCAAGAACGCCTGCCGCGGCAAGGCGCGGGCCGATTCCAAAATTGCCGGGCAGCAGCTTGCCGCCTTGTTCGGCGAGGATGCCCCGGGGGATGACGAAGGCGAGAGCAAGGCGGTCCCGAGCGAGGCCGATGCGGCCCTCTCCGAACTCAAGCGACTGTTCGGCAACGAAGACTGAGGCCCGGAAGCGCGCGGGAATCCATGCGAACCACCGTTTTTTCCACTCCCCTCATCACCCCGCTGCTGCGAAGTTTTTCGCGGGTAATGCTGGCCCTGATGGGTTGGAAAATCCGCGGCGGGGAACTGAAGCATCAGCGCTGTGTACTGATCGGCGCGCCCCATACCAGCAATTGGGATTTCCCGCTGATGATCATGGCGGTGCTGGCGCTGAAGCTGCGAGTGTTCTGGATGGGCAAGCACACCCTGTTCCCCTTCCCTTTCGCCGGCCTGATGAAATGGCTGGGAGGCATCCCCATCGACCGCAGCCGGCCCCATAACGTGGTGCGGGAGACCGTGCGGCAGTACGAACAACACGACGAACTGATCGTGCTCGTGCCGCCGGAAGGCACCCGCAGCAAGGTGGAGCGCTGGAAAACGGGCTTTTACCACATCGCCAGCAATGCCGGCGTGCCGATTCTGCTCGGCTATGTGGACGCGGGGAAAAAGGAGGCGGGCTTTGCGGATTTCCACCAGCCCAGCGGAAACGTGGAGCGGGACCTTGCGGAAATCCGCAAATTCTATGCAGGCAAGAAGGGCCTGAAAGCGGCCAATACCTAGGAGCCTGCGCCCGGCGCTTCCGCGCCCAATCAGCTTCAGAGACGCCTGTGGCAGCGTCGCATTGGCGCTGCCATTCAGCGAATTACAGCAGCGCCTGCACCGCCGCCTTGGCTTCGTCGCTGGCGCCGTGGTTCAGGTCCATCACGACCTGGGCCAGGGACTTGGCGCGGGGGTCGGCATCGTCGGCTTCGAGCACCTGCGCCATGGCGGCCTTGCCGTCTTCGCTGGCGGCATGCTCGATTCCCATGACGGCGTTCGCCACCGCCTTGAAGGCGGGTCCGACGCCGTCATCGTCGATGAGCCCCTGCAAGGCCATCTTGTCGTCGTCGGACGGGAAGTGGTTCAGATTCATCAGCACCCCGGCGATGACTTCGGTAGCCTGGTCATTGTCGGCGTATACGAAGGGCGCGAAAGCGCAGATCAGCACAGCAGCAATCAGTTTTTTCACCTGGATTTCCTCTGGGAAAATGTTTTGGAAAGGGCAGTGTACCACCCGCGCGGGCGGAGTAAAACCTTACTTAAATCCAGTAGGAAACCACAGCGGCGAGGCCGGCCATGCTGCACAGGGTGAGGGAGCCGAGGCGGAGCATTTGCGAGGTGATCAGATGCACCGAGCGCATGGCGAGCCAGTAGCCGAGCAGGGTTGCCGGCAGGAAGGGCAGGGAAAGCAGCATCTGTTGAGGGCCGAAGCGGCCCACCGCAGCCAGCATCATCAGGGTCAGCAGGCAACTGACGATAAAGAAAGCCGCCATGTTGGCGCGGATGAAATCCACGGTCTGGTGCTGCAGCACCAGCGCCATGGGCGGGCCACCGATGGAGGTGCTCGTGCCCATGAATCCAGACAGGAAACCGGCGCTGAACATGGCCGGGCGGGTGGGGCGGAACTCCACCCGGCCCAGGCTGAGCCAGACCGCGGCAAGCACCGAAAGGCCAAGCCACAGGCCAAGCGCGCGCTGGTCGATCCAGAACAAGAGCAGCCCCCCGGCCACGGTGCCGGGAATCCGCCCATAGATGGCGAACTGCAATCCACGGAAGGAAATCGACCGCCGAAAGCGCCAGGCGTTGGCCAGGGAAAGCGTCAGCGCCGCCACGGTAATCGGCGCCGGCACATAGTCGGGATTGATGAAAAAAAGCAGCGGCGCCGCAATCACCGCCAGTCCAAAGCCAATCGCAGTCTGCACGAAAGACCCGGCCAGAACAATCAAAGTCGCGAGCAGTACTTCCATCCTTCCGCCACCCTTCCAGACCATTCCTGCGCCAAAAACTGCCCCAGGAGCCTGCGGGGGTGAGGCCCGGCCGGCGCAGCCGAAGAATCAGCAATTCTCATTTTGGCAATGGGCGCGCTCACATCAGTCATCCTGCGCGCAGTCGCAGGATCTCGTTGGGTGGCCACTGCAAGAGATTCTGCGACTATGCTTCGCTTCGCGCAGAATGACATGAAGGTTGGAGCGCCATAATGAGAATTGCTGCCGAAGAATAGCATCGCTTGTCAGCGTGGAAAAATCGGGGAATTACATACAACCGTAGCCAAGTCGCCGCATCTCCCGAAATTCATTATTTTTCTTTGCCTGGGAGACCTTGTTTTCGCGAGCAAGGGCTTTTGTTTTTTTGGGGTTGGTTATTGTTGTATGTGATTCCCATGGAAAAAGGGAATGCCATGAAGGCATTCCCTTTCCAAGAACCGCTTTCAAGTCTTATTGGTTATTCATTGCCGGTTACAAGCCGGCCTGTGTTTCAAGGCACCGGATGGCATCGCGGACTTCGACCCAGCGATTCCAGCCGCGATCGACATAAGTTTGCGCTTCGGATGAAAGCACGATCATTGAATCGTTGGCGGTGCCCTTGAAGGTTTGCAGAACCCGCAACCATCTTTCCACATGGTCCGCGCCCTTAAATGACGGGTGGGTTAGGGAACTTCGCCGGCGAGGACCTTGCTAAATACTTCGGCGTCCACATTGCCGCCGGTGAGGATCACCCCCACCCTGCGGCCCGCCTGCCGTTCCCGCTCCTGCATCAGCGCCGCGAATGCCGCGGCGCCGGCGCCTTCGGCCACATTATGGGTGTGCCGGTAGAGCAGGCGCATGGCTTCGGCGATTTCTTCCTCGCCGACCTCGACCACCCGTTCGGCCCCGGCGCGAATCATTTCCAGCGGTTCTTCCATGGGCACGCGGCAGGCCATGCCATCGGCGAAGGTATTGGCGGATTCGCTGGCCACCACCTTGCCCGCTTCGAAGCTGCGGGCCAGGGCCGCCGCCTTTTTGGCCACCACGCCGATGACCTCGGTTTGCAGGCCGAGCAGGTCCCTCGCGCGGATGACGCCGCAGATTCCGGAACCCATGCCGATGGGGACGTACACGGCGTCCAGGTCCGCCACGGCCTCGAACAACTCCAGGGCATAGGTGGCCACGCCACGCACGAGGGCGGGATGAAAGGGCGGCACTTTCATGGCGCCTTCGGCGTCGGCGGCGCGCACCGATTCCAGCCGTGATTCCTCGAAATCGTCACCGAACTCGATCAACTCGGCGCCCCAGCCGGTCATGGCGGCATTCTTTTCCACGCTGTTGCCCCGGGGCGCATAGACCGTAACCGGCACACCGAGGCGGCAGGCGGCAAAGGGAATGCTTTGGCCGTGATTGCCCCGGGTGGCGGTAACCATCTTGTGCGGCAGCCCCGGACCTCGCTGCAACTCTTCAATCAGAACGAGGCCGCCACGCACCTTGAAGGCGCCGATTGGCGTGTGGTTCTCGTGCTTCAGCCAGACTTCGCAGCCGCTGACGCCGCCAAGCCCGGGCCAGGCGTACTGTGGCGTCGGCGGCATATGCCGCGCAACGACTTCCCGCGCCTGCCGCAGTCCCGCAAGATCAAACATTGGATCCCCCCATTCCGAAGCGCGCAATTCTGGCATCTCAACCGCGCCTGGTCAATTGCGATTCACTTGTCATTCTGCGCGGAGCGAAGCGTAGTCGCAGAATCTCACCGGGAGGCCACTGCCAGAAACTCTGCGACTTTCCGCAGAATGGCGGGGGAACGGCCTAATCAAAATGCAGCCGCGAGCGGTTCAGGCGTTTCACCGAATTGCAGCCCATGAGAATCATGTCGCGCTCGATTTCTTCCCGCAGTTTGGTCAGGGCCCGGTCGACCGCGGGTTCGCCGCCGGCGGCGAGGGCGTACAGGTATCCCCGTCCGATCATGCAGGCCTTCGCTCCCATCGCCAGCGCCTTCAGAACATGGGTCCCGCGGCGCACGCCGCCGTCGAGAATGACTTCGATGCGATCGCCCACGGCGTCGACGATGGGTCCGAGTTGATCAAAAGGCGCAGTGGAGCCGTCGAGCTGGCGGCCGCCGTGGTTGGAAATCATGATGGCGCTGGCGCCGATATCCACCGCGCGGCGGGCGTCGTCCACCGACATCACGCCCTTGACCGCGAAAGGCCCGCCCCAGCGCTGGATCGCCTCTTCGGCGTCCTTCCAGGTGATCGAGCGGTCGAACTGGCTGTTGATGTAATCGATGACCGAGATGAGCTTGCTGGTGCCCTCGTCGATTTGTCCGGCCACATTGGCGAGTTCGAACTTCCGCGAAGTGAGGTAGTTGAGGCTCCAGTGCGGGTGGGTGCAGAAGCTGAACAGGCTCTTGAGACCGAAGCGCGGCGGCGTCACCATGCCGGTGCGCAGGTCGCGTTCGCGGTTGCCCGCCACCAGGGTGTCCACGGTAAGGCAGATGGCGGAAAAATCGGCTTCCCTGCAGCGCTCGATGAAATCCCAGCTCATGGCTCGGTCCTTGTGGATATAGAGCTGGTAGCACTTGGGCCCCGGCGTCAGGGCGCCGATTTCCTCGATGCTCGTGGTGGCGATGGTGGACAGGCTGTACATGGTCCGGTGCTTGTGAGCCATGCGGCAGACGGCGTTTTCGCCGTGATGATGGAACAGCCGCGACATCGCCGTGGGCGAGCAGAATACCGGCCAGTCGAGCTTCTGGCCGAGCACGTTCACCGAAAGATCGAGATTCGACAAGTCCGCCAGGGCGTCGGGAATCAGCCGGACCCGGTCGAAGGCGCTGGTATTGCGGCGCAGGGTGATCTCGTCATCGGCGCCGCCGTCGATGTAATGAAACAGGGGCGCGGGCAGCCGCTTCCTGGCGAGCTTGCGAAAGTCGGCCGGATTGTGGCAATCGCTGATGCGCAAAACAGATCCTTATGCGGATTTCCGGGGCGCCATTGCGTCAGCGGTCGGCGCCGTGAACCTCGTGCAGGCTGTCGCCGGAAGTCTCGCTCAGGGTCCACACACAGAGCAGCGAGGCCAGCGAGGCGATGGCGATATACACCGAAACCCAGACAACGGCGTATTCGGTCCACAGAATCGTGGCGATGGTGGGAGCGAAGGCGCCGCCCATGATCGCGCCGATCTGGTAGCCCAGGGATGCGCCGGAATAACGCACTTCGGTGCTGAACAACTCGGTGTAGTAGGCCGCCTGTGGACCATACATCATGCCGAGGAAGCAAAGCCCGCCGGTGACGCCGAGCACCACCAGCCAGAACTGTCCGGTATCCACCAGCGGGAACAGGGCAAAGGCCCAGACGCCGGTGAGAATCGCGCCGAGCATGAATATGCCGCGCCGGCCGTTCCTGTCGGAATAGCCCGCGGCCCAGAACTGGAAGGGAATCTGCAGGGCCGAGGCAAGCAGCACCGCCCACAGCATTTCGTCCCGGCTCATCCCCGCCACGCCCTGGCTGCCATAGGCGAGAATGAATCCGATCAGGATGTAGAAGGACACCTGGATGGAAAGAAAGGCCCCCGCCGCCAGGGCAATGGTGCGCGGGTACTTGATCAGGGCTTCGAGCACCGGCGAGCGGCGCACGGTTGGCGCCGCCTGTTCATCTTCCCGCTGCGCTTCCCGCAGCATCTGCAATTCGCGGAAGGCCACGGTGTCCTCGAGCTTCAACTGCACGTACAGGCTGATGCCGATCAGCATGACGCTGGCGAGGAAGGGAATGCGCCAGCCCCAGGCCTGGAAGAATTCGTCGGAAACCATGGCGCTGATGATGATGAAGGCCATGTTGGCGAGAATCACCCCCACCGGCGCCCCGGCCTGGGCATAGGCGCCGAACCAGCCCCGCTCATTGGACGGCGCGCTTTCGGTGACGAGCAGCATCGCCCCGCCCCACTGGCCGCCGATGGCAAGGCCCTGGCAGAAGCGCAGCACCGTCAGCAGGATGGGCGCCGCGATGCCGATGGTGGCATAGGTGGGCAGCAGGCCGATCAGGGTCGAGGCCACGCCCATCAGCATCAGGGCGATGACCAGGGTGCGCTTGCGGCCGATGCGGTCGCCAAAATGGCCGAACAGGATGCCGCCCAGGGGCCGGGCGATAAAACCGAAGGCGAAGGTGCCAAAAGAAAGGATCAGGCCCACCGTGGGAGAGCTTTCCGGAAAGAAGGCCGCCGGGAAGATCAGCGCGGCGGCCGTGGCGTACAGGAAAAAGTCGTACCACTCGATGCTCGTGCCGGCAAGAGCGGTCAACGCCACGGTGCGCATGTTCTGTTCCCGGTGCGCTTCGGCCTGCTGCACCGTGGTGGATTCATTGGCGGCCATGGGCTCTCCTTTCAGTGAGGGTTCGCAGCCTGTCTTGCGGGTTCTCCGGGTTCCCGACAAACCGGAAAGGCAATCGAGAATAGCAGGAAACCCCGGCCATGCACAGGAGCCTGCGCCGCAGGCTCCGGGAGGCAACATGATGTATCATCCGCCGCTCATTCATTTCCGGCGGGAGGAGCGCAACAGTGGAACAGGAAACCATCGCCATACATGGCGGCTACGAGACTGACGCGACCACCAGGGCGGTTGCCGTCCCGATTTTCCAGACCGTGGCCTACGAATTCGACGACGCCAAGCACGGTGCGGACCTGTTCGATCTCGCGGTCCCCGGCAATATCTACACCCGGATCATGAATCCCACCAATGCGGTGCTCGAAGCGCGCATGGCGGCGATGGAAGGCGGCCTCGCCGCGCTCGCGGTGGGTTCGGGCATGGCGGCGATCAATTACTCGATCCTGACCCTGGCCAGCGCGGGCAACAACGTCATCACCGTGCCCCAGTTGTACGGCGGCACCTACACGCTGTTCGCCCACATGCTGCCGAGCCAGGGCATCGAGGTGCGCTTTGCCGAAGACGATTCGGCCGCGGCGCTGGAAAAACTCATCGACGGGAACACCCGCGCCATCTACTGCGAAACCATCGGCAACCCCGCGGGCAACATCATCGACCTGGAGCCCATCTGCCGGATGGCGCACAGGCACGGGGTGGCGGTCATCGTTGACAATACCGTGCCCACGCCGGCGCTGTGCCGGCCCATCGACTACGGCGCCGACATCGTGGTGCATTCCCTGACCAAGTACGTGGGTGGCCACGGCACTTCCATCGGCGGAGTGATCGTGGATTCGGGCAAGTTCCCCTGGGCCGAACACGCCCAGCGCTATCCCGAGCTGAACAATCCCGAACCTTCGTATCACGGCATCGTCTACACCGAAGCCCTGGCCGAGGCGGCTTTCATCGGCCGCGCGCGCACGGTTCCCCTGCGCAACACCGGCTCTGCCCTGTCTCCCATGAATGCCTTTCTCATCCTGCAGGGTCTGGAAACCCTCAACCTGCGCATGGAACGGCATTGCGAGAACGCCATGGCCGTGGCCGAATATCTGTCGAGCCACGACAAGGTGGAATGGGTCAGCTTTGCCGGGCTGCCAGCGGACCCGGGTCACGCCCTGGCGCGGAAGTACTGCGGCGGCACACCGGCTTCCCTGCTTACTTTCGGGGTGAAGGGCGGCTTCGAGGCAGGCGTGCGGTTCTACGACGCCCTGCGAATGATCAAGCGCCTGGTGAATATCGGCGACGCCAAGACCCTATCCTGCCACCCCGCGTCAACCACCCACCGGCAACTGACCGAGGCAGAGCAGTTGACCGCCGGCGTGCGCCCGGAAACCATCCGCCTGTGCATCGGCATCGAGCACATCAAGGATATTCTGGCGGATATCGAACAGGCGCTGGAAGCTGCCTGATCTCGAATCGGGGCCGGAGCCTCCCGACGGGGGTCCTGCGACTGTGAGCAGGATGACGGTTGGGGACCTGGTCCGGCCCGTTGAGGTCAACGGCAGCAGCTACCAGCGGATCCAGCCCCGCAACTGAATGGCGTTGAACGGGGCCTCGAAGCCGCTTTGGCGGCGGCGATCAGGTCGTATTGGTTTGCAGGGGACCATGGGACGGCTCCAGCCCGGCGGCGGCATGGAGAATCATGTCCGCGGTGACCGGCACCCGGTTGAACTGATGCCCGCCGAGCGCATCGGCGATGGCGCAGAGCAGCGCCGCCGAGGCGCAGCCCTGGATCGGCTCGCCGATGCCCCGGGCGCCCACCGGGTTCTCCGGGTCCGCCATGCTCACGGCGTCATGGTCCATGGGCGTGGGCACATCGAGAACCGTGGGAATCTTGGCCTGCCACAGGCTGGTGGCGGCGGGCAGGCCATTTTGCGGATCGTAGGCGTGGCGCTCGAAACCAGCCATGCCGAATCCCATCACCGCCGCGCTCTTGGTCTGGATTTCGAGTCCCCGGGGGTGGAGCACGGTGCCGCAGTCGGCAACGCCGAGATAATCGAGAATCTCGTACTTGCCGGTTTCGGTGTCGAGTTCGATTTCGATGAATCCCACGGCAAGGGCCGGCGGCGTGCCGTCCCTGTCGAGATTGTCCCTGGCCACGCCGATGAGTCCGGTGCCTGCAAGGGCTGCCACGGAGCGGCTGGTAATGGGATTGATGTCCTCGGGCGCCAGTTCGCCGCTGTAGCGGCCGCCGAGTTCTATCGCCCGGGCGGCGGCATCGGCATAGGTGATGAAGCGCGACGGGTCCTCCCGCAGAAACACCCGCTCGTTGCCGATGTCGTAGTCTTCCGTGGCGCCGCCGAGTTCGATGGCGGCGATTTCCAGCAGCTTCCGGACGGCGTCCACGGCGGCGACATAGTTGGTCCGGGTCATGGTGAACGAGGTATTGCTGCCGAACTGGCCGTTATTCCAGGGCAGATGCTTGCGGGTGTCGCCGCGTTCGATGATGGTATTGTCCCAACTGTGCCTGAGCACCTCCGCCGCGACCCGGGAAGTCGAAGAATACGAATAGGTGCCGAGATTGCCGACGCCAGTATGGATATGCAGCTTGCCGTCCGGCGTGATGCGCACGAGTCCGTCGAAACCGCTGCTGCCGGCTGAGTGGTAGGCCTGACCCACGCCGACTCCGATCACTTTCGAGCCGTTGCGCCGACCGCTGCGGGCGCGGCGGCCGGCCCAGTCGAATCGCTCTGCGCCCATGGCGAGGGCTTCGCTGATATAGGCCGATGTCATGCCGCCCCGGTTGGGGCCATAGCTGGAATCGCTTCCCGGCGCATTGATCTGGCGGATGGCGAGCGGGTCCAGGCCGAGTTCCCGGGCGGCCCGGTCGAACATGGGCTCCACCGCGGCATGGATCTGATTCTGGCCCGGCCCACGCTGCGGGCCCTTGGGCGGCGTATTGGTGATCAGGGGCACGCCGCGAAAGCGCATGGCCTCGGGCTGGTAGATCAGCGAAAAGGAATCCGCCGCGGCGAGCCAGTCGCTGAAGCCGCCGTAGGAGCCGTTGTCCTGGATCAGGTACAGGTCCGCAGCAAGCAGGCGGCCATCGCTGCGGAATCCCATTTTCACCCGGCCCTGAAAGCCATGCCGCGCCGAGCCGATGAAGTATTCTTCCTCCCGGGAAATGCGCAGCATGACCGGGCGATTGATCAGGCGCGAAAAATGGGCGGGAATCGCCATGGCGGGATAGGCGGCGCCCTTGGAGCCAAAGCCGCCGCCGCAGAATTCGGCGATAAAGACGATGTCTTCGGGGCTGACGCCAATCAGGCCGGACAGCATGGGCAATGGGAAGGTGCCGCTCTGGCAGGAGCCGTACACGAAGCACTTGCCGTTTTCCCAGTAGGACAGCGCCGAGCGCGGCTCCATGGAATGGTGGGAATGGCTGGCGTTGACGAAGCTCTGGTCGAGAACGTGGTCGGCCCTGGCGAATCCGGCTGCCACATCGCCATAGGCCCACTCCCGCGCCGCTTCGCCCCGGGGAAGCCGGCCCTGTTCGAATTCGCGGAACTGCTCCTCGGTCCAGTGCAGGTCGAGCATTTCATCGCGCATGGCGTAGTTGCCCACATTGCCATTGGCGCGGGCGTTGGGGCCGCCGGGGCGCAGACTGGTGAGCGGGTCGGTGACGAAGGGCAGGCGTTCGATATCGAAACTGATCTGCCCGATGGCGTCCTCGGCGCTGCGCTCGTCCACCGCGGCAACGGCAAGAATGGGGTCGCCGACGAATAATGGCTCATTTGTGAGCAGCGGCGGCTGGGGGAAAGGCGCCACAGGCACGTCATCGGCGGTCATGACGCCGACAACGCCGGGCATTTCGAGAGCGCGGGAAAGATCCAGGTTTCCGACCCTGGCGTGTGGTGCCGGGCTGGTCAGCAGGCGGGCATAGACCATTCCCTCCACCCGGAAATCCTCGGCGTATTTTGCGCCGCCGGTCACCTTCGCCCGCACATCCGAAGGCGTGAAATCCTTCCCGATCAACGAGTAAGCCATAAGTTCCTCAAACTCCGCCGAATGAAAGCGACTTCATTGTAAAGCAAAACTCGCGGCAAAATTCATGAAACTCGCGAACTCGCGGGACACCCATCGGAACTCCTGTCATTCTGCGCGCAGTCGCAGAATCTCGTTGGGAGGCCACTCCGGGAGTTTCTGCGACTCCGCTTCGCTTCGCGCAGAATGACAGATGGCCAACCCGTGCGGTCGCGGCAGCTTTACTCACGGGGGAATTGGTTCTAAGCTGCGGGGCATGGCTGGGGCAGCATCTTTGGAAAACCGCCGGCACGAATCTGTATCGTCATATTCACGCCATGGTATTGACCACGGGCCTGATTCCCCGGACCGCCGCGGGCGCCTTCTACGCGGCAACCCTGGGAGTGGCCGCGATCAAGTATGCGCCCTTTGCGTTTTTCAATTATCTTAACGCCTTCGTTTCCGTCGCCATGGCCGCGGCAGGCGCGGGCCTGCTGCGGCGCGGCGGCAAATCATTCCAGACAGCGGAAGGAGCTTGAGCCGTGCAGACCCATATTCTCGCGATCGACCAGGGCACATCCTCAAGCCGCGCGCTGGTGTTCGATGCGAAGGGCATGCTGCGGGGCCTCGCCCAGCAGGAATTCACCCAGCACTTCCCCAGGGACGGCTGGGTGGAGCACGATGCCGGGGAAATCTGGCGCACCACCCTGGAAAGCTGCCGCGGCGCAATGCGGGACGCTGGCATCGAAAGCCGCCAGCTTGCCTGCATAGGCATCACCAACCAGCGGGAAACCACGGTTCTCTGGGACCGGGCAAGCGGCGAGCCGGTGCACCGGGCCATTGTCTGGCAGGACCGCCGCACGGCGAAACGCTGCCAGGAACTGAAACAGTCCCGGGTGGACGAAGCCGACCTGCAAGCCAGAACCGGCCTGCTGCTCGACCCGTATTTCTCCGCCACCAAACTGCAATGGCTGCTGAATGAAGTTCCCGGCCTGCGCCGGCGCGCCGAGACAGGGGAACTCGCCGCGGGCACCATCGACAGCTTCCTGCTGTGGAAACTCACCGGCGGCCGCAGCCACTGCACCGACGCCAGCAACGCTTCGCGCACCATGCTGTTCAATATCGAGACCCAGCAATGGGACGCCGACTTGCTGGAGTTGTTCGAGATTCCCCGCCAGATTCTGCCGGAAGTGCGCGACAGCGCCGCCGATTTCGGCGCCAGCGAGCCTGAGTTGCTCGGCAGCGCGGTGCCCATCACCGGCGTGCTCGGCGACCAGCAGGCGGCGGCCTTCGGCCAGTGCTGCTTTCACCCCGGCGCCGCCAAAAGCACCTATGGCACCGGCTGCTTCCTGCTGATGCACACCGGCGACAAGCCCGTGTATTCCCGCAACCGCCTGCTGACCACAGTGGCTTACCGGCTCGATGGCAAACCCAGCTATGCCGTGGAAGGCAGCATCTTCATGGCCGGAGCCACCATGCAGTGGCTGCGGGACGAATTGCGGCTGATTCGCAAGTCGGCCGAGTCCGCCGCCCTGGCGGAAGCATGCGCCGATGATTCCGGCGTCTATCTGGTGCCCGCCTTCACCGGGCTCGGCGCGCCCTATTGGGACCCGGACGCCCGGGGTGCCATCTTCGGCATGACCCGGGATACCGGTATCGCCGAAATCGTCGGCGCAGCCCTGCATTCGGTGTGCTACCAGACCCGGGATCTCACCGGCGCCATCGCCGCCGACGGCGTTGCGCTCGACCTGCTGCGGGTGGATGGCGGCATGGTGGCCAATGAAGTCTTCCTGCAATATCTCGCCGACATTCTCGACTGCCGCGTTCACCGTCCGGCGGTGACCGAAACCACGGCGCTGGGCGCGGCCTGCATCGCCGGACTGCAAGCCGGCGTCTTCGCCTCCCTGGATGCCATCGCCGGGCTTTGGCGGCTGGACCGCGAATTCAGCCCGCGGCGGGATGCGGCCTGGCGCGACCGCAAGTACGCCGGCTGGCGGGACGCGGTGCGCCGGACCCTGGGTTAGTATGGAACTGCATCTGTTGCGGCATGGCGAAACCCAGTGGAACCGGGACCGGCGGGTCCAGGGGCAATGCGATGTGGGCCTGAATGAAAAAGGCAACCGGCAGGCCGTGGAACTCGGCGAACGGCTGGCGGACACCCATTATGACGCCATCTATTGCAGCAGTTCGCTGCGCACCAAGGAGACCGCCTGGCTAGCCTTTCCGGACCGTCACGAAGACCTGGTCTTTGTCGACGCCCTGCGGGAAATCGACCTCGGCCCCTGGGAAGGCCGCCTGCACGCGGAAATCGCCGTGGAAGACCCGGAATCACAGCATCACTTCTGGCACATGCCGCATTTGTTCCAGGTGGAAGGCGCGGAGACCTTCTTTGAGCTGCAGGAGCGCGCCATGCAGGCGATTCGCGGCATTGCCCGGCGGCATTTGGGCCAGCGCGTTGCCGTGGTCAGCCATGGCGCCCTGATCAAGTCGGTGCTGTGTTTCTTTGAAAAGCTGCCCATGCGCGACCTCTGGGCCTGGCATCCCATGCACAATTGCGCCCAAAGCATCGTGCAACTCGAGCGCTGCGGCGCCGGCGAGATTCTGCAATACGCCGACCAGCCTTTCGCCCATGTCAAGGGCTCGCAAGTTGTCTAGCGTGCTGTCCCATAACAGAACGACGGATTTCCTCCTTTTCTGTCTGATTGCCGGGCTGACTCTTGCCTGCGCCCAGGCCGTGGGCTGGTGGGTGAACCAGAACATTCCCCTCCACGGCACCCTGGAGTGGAATGGCTTTGTCCATCTGACCCATATCCGCAACCACGGCGGCATCTTCGGGCTGCTGCAGGGCCATGGCTGGCTGTTCGGCGCACTCAGCCTCGGCCTGCTCGCGGGCATCGCGCTATGGCTGTTTGTTGGCGTCGGCATCTCGCGCTTCGAATACACCTGTTTCGGCTTTATCACCGGTGGCGGCCTGAGCAATGTCATCGACCGGCTCCTCCACGGCAGCGTGATCGACTACATCAACCTGCAGCACATCCCATACTGGAACTACATATTCAACCTCGCCGACGTGATGATTCACGCGGGAATCTGGCCGATGATCCTCTACGGCCTGCTGGCGCGCAAAACCACAAGGAACGCCGACCCATGAGCATAGACCGACTCGACGGAGCCCTGGCTCCGGTGATTACGCCCTTTGATGAAAACCTCAATCCCGATTCGGAACGCTTTATCCGTTTCTGCCACTGGCTGCTTGGCCAGGGAGTAAAGCTCGCGGTATTCGGCACCACCAGCGAAGCCAACTCGCTTTCAATGGCGGAAAAGACGGCCCTGCTCGAGCAATTGCTTGACTCCGGCGCCGACCCGGACCGCATCATGCCCGGTACGGGACTGTGCTCCCTGAGCGAAACCGCGGAACTCACTTCCAGGGCCGCGGCGCTCGGCTGCCCCCGGATATTGCTGCTGCCGCCCTTCTACTACAAGAACCTCAGCGAAGACGGCCTGTTCGGCTACACCGCCGAAGTCATCGAGCGGTTGGGCAATGAAGATTTGCAGATCTACCTCTACCACTTCCCCGCCATGTCCCTGACACCCTGGCCCATGGAAGTGATCAACCGCCTCGTCAGGGCCTATCCCGGCGCCATTACCGGCATCAAGGACAGTTCCGGAAAATGGGAGCAAACCGCCGCTTTCATCGATGCCGGCTGGGACGACTTCCGGGTGTTTTGCGGCTCCGAGCGCTTTCTGCTTAAGACCCTGCGGGCAGGCGGCGCCGGCTGCATCTCGGCCACCGCCAATATCAACCCCGCCCCCATCGCCGCGCTCTGCGCCAACTGGCGCCAGGACGGAGCCGGGAAGCTCCAGTCCAACCTGACCCGCATCCGCGAACTCTTCGAAGCCGCCCCCATGGTCGCCTCGGTAAAAGCCGCCATCGCCATCGCCACCAACGACAAAACCTGGGCCAAGCCCCGCCCACCGCTCGTCCCGCTCACCAACACCCAGTCAGCAGCCTTGCGTGGCGGGCTGGAGAAAGAAAACTTCACACAGACTCTGATCCCAAGCTGAGACGAACAATATCCCCGGCTCATTCCGAATCGCAAATTGATTCTTGATCATTCGGGACTCCGCAAGCCGCCGCCGGATTGTGGTGGGCGGCGGCATGCGAGGCAGGGACAGCCGAGCCTGAGCCTCCAGGGATGGATTCACGGCGTCCGCCGCCCACCACAATCCGGCGGCGGCGATGCTCCGGGAATACAAGAAACATTTTGTTTCTTGACATGCCGGAAATGATGGGTCAGCCTCCGCTTTCGCCCCAGCTGCCTGATAACTGACTCTTGCGAGGCTGATAATGAAAAAGTCCCCTGCTATTCACCGCGCCGCAAGCCAGACCCTGTTGATTGCCGCATCGCTGCTCGGCGCCGGTTCCCTCTCCGCCCAGGATGGCGTCGCCCGAAACACCGTAGAGTGGTTCACCCTGGGAAATGATTTCGCCCAAACCCGCTACTCCGAATCCACCCAGATCACCGCGGACAACTTCGACCAACTCGAAGTCGCCTGGGTCTGGGATGGCGCCAGCATGGGCGCTGCAAGCGGCCGGGCAACGCCGAGCTACATCGACGGCAAGCTGTTCACCCTGGCCGGCTACCGCCGCCATATCGTCGCCCTCGACCCGGCCAGCGGCGAAACCCTGTGGAGCTATCGCCTACCCAACACCCGGCGCTGGGAATACTCCATGCGCGCCGACTACGGCAAGGGCATCGCCTATGATGAGGTGGACGGGCGCGGCGTGATCTATGTCGCCACGCCGGGCTTTTTCCTGGTGGCCCTGGACGCCGAAACCGGCGCTCCCCTGGACGGCTTCGGCGGCCGGGTGCCCGTGGACGGCTTCCCCGAAACCGGCGTGGTGGACATGCTCGCCGACCTCGGCCACCCCTACGATCCCTACGAGGGCATCCCGCTGGAAACCGGCTACATCACCTCTTCTTCGCCACCCATCGTGGTCAATGACACCATTGTGGTGGGCAACTCCGCCGAACAGGGCTACAACCAGGCCCGCATCGAGAACGTGCCCGGCGACATTCTGGGCTATGACAAGACCACGGGCGAATTCCGCTGGAAATTCAACGTGATTCCCCGGCCCGGCGAATACGGCCACGAAACCTGGGAAAACGACGCCTGGCAGTGGACCGGCGATGTCTCGTCCTGGGCGCCGATTTCCGCCGATGTGGAAAACAATATCGTCTACATTCCCACCAATGGCGCCACCATCGACTACTACGGTGGTTTCCGCCCCGGCGACAATCTCTACGGCACCAGCCTGATCGCCCTCGACGCCGGCTCCGGCGAGCGGATGTGGCACTACCAGACCGTCAAGCACGACATCTGGAACTACGACAATCCCCAGGCGCCGGTCCTGCTCGACCTGAATGTGGACGGCCAGCCCGTCCCCGCGGTGATGCAGGTCACCAAGCAGAGCTTCGTCTATGCTTTCAACCGCCTCACCGGCGAGCCGCTCTGGCCCTTTGAGGAGCGCGAAGTGCCGGCGTCCATCGTTCCCGGCGAAGTGCTGTCGCCCACCCAGCCCTTCCCCACCCGCCCCGCGCCTTTCGACATGCAGGGCGTGGCCATTGATGATCTGGTGGACTTCACTCCCGAACTGCGGCAACAGGCGATCGCGGCCATGGCCGACTACGAGATGGGGCCGCTGTTCAATCCCCCAATCCACCGCGACAATCCCCTGGGCAAGCGCGCTTCGCTGATCTGCCCCGGCGGCGGCGGCGGCGCCAACATCACCTCGCCCTCGGTGGCCGACCCCAACACCGGCTACCTCTACATCTCTTCCCAGAAAGCCTGCAGCCCGGTGCAACTCGTCCCCGGCGAGGAAGCCGACCTGCAATACGAAGAGCCCACGGGCACGACCTTCGCCCGGTACGCGGATGGCCCCGGCGGTGGCGCACCCCGCCACCCTGCCGACATCCCGCTGTACAAGCCCCCCTACAGCCGCATCACCGCCATCGACATGAACACCGGCGAACACGCCTGGATGATCCCCGCTGGCGAAACCCCGGGCCGCGTACTCAACAACCCGGCCCTGGAAGGCCTCGACATCGGCAACACCGGCTCGGGCAACCTCGTCCCCATGACCATCACCCCCAACATGCTGATGTACTCCGACGTCAACAGCGAAGGCCGGGTCATGCTCTACGCGGTTGACAAGGCCACCGGCGAAAAACTCGCCGAAGCCGAAGTCCCCGAACGAAGCCGCTACGGCATGAGCACCTGGACCCACGAAGGAAGGCAATACGTGATCTTGCAGACCGGGCCGAGATTGACGGCCATGGCTTTGCCTGAGTGAGTTCGCACCTCCGGCGGTACTCCTGATTCCCGGGAGTACCGCCGGAGCAGGACATGCTTACGCCAATTTATGAAGTAAAATCAATTTTCGGAAACCCTCACTAATGAAAAACTTGTTGACATATTTCCATAATCAAGAATCATAGTATGAAGCTTGGATTTGCAAGCACTATGACACCGGATTGGTCGTAAACAATTTTGGTTTCCGCAACCATATCAAAATACACAAAGCTTCTTGCCGCTCTCTACTCGATTCCAGATATTCTGGTAGGCGTACTGTTTACAAAAAGCTCTGTGGCTTTGGCGCCTCCCTGGTGCATTCCTTTACCCGGATGTGCCGGCCACTTTGCAGGGCGTGATTCCTGCACCAGTTGAGCAGGACGGTTTTTCCGCAGCCTCTGCTCATGCTTCAACTCGCTTCCACAGCAGCCAAATCATAGCGCAAGATGCATTTTCGGGCGTAGTCTTTAATCACATCGAAACATGAAAATATCCTGTGTGGCGAGAGGCTGGGCGCGGCGGAGGTCATCGAGAAAAACAGCACGCCTGCAAAGGGTAAGGGGCCGGAAGATCGCAAGCCTTGAAGTTCTCACAAAGGATCCACAATCCAGCCTTCGGTGGGATTGAAATCGGGCGGGATGCCGTGGTTGCGGCGGCGGTTTTGCCAGGACCATGCGGCCTGGATGGCGCAGCAGAGGGCGTCGAGGCTATCGCCGGTGGCGTCGTCGGCGAAGATTGACGGGGCCATGGCGCCGGGTTGAACTTGCAGGCCGTAGCTGGCTTGCAGTTCCTTTCCCAGAATTCCCGCGAGCAGGGTCTCGCGGGCCTTCCGGCGCTCGCTGGTCTGTTGGCTTTTTGCATCGTGCTTGTAGCTTTGACGGTCGATGAAGCGCCTGGCCACTACGCTGGGGAAGGCTTCGATGACGATGCGATGCGGGTCGCCCTGCTGCATGCCGGGGATGGTGACACCGGCCCCGCGCAGCCGTGGCGCCCCTTCGAAGAACATGAGACCCACCGGCGGGCGCTCGATTTTCTGGGCGCTGAAGGCGCCGGCGACTTTTTCGGTTTCGCGCTTGTGTTCCTTGTCGCCGGCGAGCCGCCCGCCGCGGTAGTCGATCATGAGCTGGCGGAACTGCTCGCGGGACATGGACGCCACATGATCCACATAGTCCGCCCAGGATGCTGGCCAGCCGATGTTGCGAATGAATTTGCCTGACTGGCCGAAGGGAAAATCGATTCCGGCGACCCAGGGTCCCGGTTGGGCCAGGGCAGCTTCAAATTCCTCGAAACTCGTCCACTTCCTGAGCGTGTGCGGCGCAAGCTGATTGCCGGCAAACTCACATTCAACGCAGACCAGCGGCTTACCCCTGCCGGGCCTGCTGGTGAAATCAATGCCAAGAATTTTCATAGGGAAAAAACTCGCAGTGCAACCAATCAGGCCAGAGCGCCAAGTTCCGAAGCCACATTCTCCAGTTTTCGATCCCGGGTCCAGAGTTTGGTTCCTTGCGCCAGCAGGCAGGAGGCCAGCAAGGCCGCATCGACAAAGCCTATGCCTCGACTGTACAGCTTCCGGGTTTCAATCAATGCCCGTACTTCAGAAATGGTTGCCACCGGCAGACCCGGAAGTGCGTCAAGTTCACCAAGGACAAGATTTCTTTGTCGCAAAGAGCCAAGAGCAAGTTCTGCAACTACCAAAGGATGGCCTACGATCATTTCCCGCAGTAGCAAGTCCACCAGTTCTTCATTATTGTTCCGCAAATGATCAACCCAGATGGATGAATCTGCCAGAATCACAACGATTCTCTTCTGCGTGGCGGCAAAACCAGATTTTTTTCCGTACCTCCAAGCTTGGCAAGCCTTCGCGCGCTTTCCCGCTCGACCAGGGCGGTAAGGCCTTCGTTGATCAATTCCCGGAGCCTCTGCTGACCCGTCAAGTATTTCGCTCTTGCGACAAGATCGTCGTCAAGCGTTACGGTAGTCCTCATGAATCGATACTCTTTGCATCAAAAACAGCATCATATTATGCGATATCATATGAATCAAGCAGTGGAAACACCCGACACCCCAGGCATCGACCGGTTTGTTTTTGGCGGCGGGCGCCATGAGGCATTTGCAGGCCGGTCAACATCCCGCCCGGCTGCACCGGGTTTTCCGGGCCTTTGCCCTGGGCACTTTGCCCCTGAGCCTGATCTTCCTCGGTGGCTTGCGGGAGCTGCAGACCGCTTCCCTGCTCGCCTCGCTTCCGATTCTTGCCGTTTATTACGCCATACTCGGCCTTTCCATCTGGCGCATGCTCCTAGACTTCGAGTTCCTGCTGGTCTTCGCTGCTTGGGCGGTCGACGAGTTCCACCCAGGCCATGGGGGCCGCGTCGCCGTCGCGGTAGCCGCATTTGAGGATGCGGATGTAGCCGCCGGGACGGTCCTGGTAACGGGGGCCGAGTTCGCTGAAGAGTTTGCCCACGGTGGCCTTGTTGCGCAGGCGGCGGAAAGCGAGGCGGCGATTGGCCACGCTGTCTTCCTTGGCCAGGGTGATGAAAGGTTCGGCCACGGTGCGCAATTCCTTGGCCTTGGCCAGGGTGGTCTTGATGATTTCGTGCTCCACCAGGGACGAGGTCATGTTGCGAAACATGGCCTTGCGGTGGGCGCTGTCCCGGCTGAAGCCGCGGCCGCTTTTTCTGTGTCGCATGGGATGAACCTCGGTAAAGTCCTAGACCAGCCGCTCTTCCGACTTGAGTCGCGCCGGCGGCCAGTTTTCGAGCCGCAGGCCGAGGGAAAGTCCCCGGGTGGCGAGCACGTCCTTGATTTCGGTGAGTGATTTCTTGCCCAGATTGGGTGTGCGCAGCAATTCGACTTCGGTGCGCTGGATCAGGTCGCCGATGTAGTAGATGTCTTCCGCCTTGAGGCAGTTGGCCGAGCGCACGGTGAGTTCGAGATCGTCCACCGGGCGCAGCAGGATCGGGTCGATTTCGTCATCGCGCCGTGCCGGCTCGTTGATGATTTCGCTGCGGAAATCGACAAATACCGCCAACTGGTGCTGCAGGATCGTCGCCGCGTGGCGGATGGCGCCTTCCGGGTCGATGGTGCCGTCGGTTTCCAGATCGATGATCAGCTTGTCGAGGTCGGTGCGCTGCTCCACCCGGGCGTTTTCCACGGAGTAGGAAACCCGCACCACGGGGCTGTAGGATGCGTCAAGCAGCAGCTTGCCCACCGCCCGGGTTTCGTCGTCCTCGCCGATACGGGAGTCAGCGGGGGAATAGCCGCGCCCGGCGCCCACGGTGAGGCGCATGTTCAATTCGCCTTCCTCATTGAGATGGGCGATGACATGTTCCGGATTGATGACATCCACGCCGTGGGTCGCCTCGATATTGGCCGCGGTGACCACGCCGGGGCCCTTGCCGCTCAGGTTGAGCATGGCTTCCTGGCGGTCATTGAGCACGATGGCGATGCCCTTGAGGTTGAGCAGTATCTCCACCACATCCTCGCGTACGCCTTCGATGGTGCTGTATTCGTGTACCACGCCGTCGATTTCCACTTCTTCGATGGCGCTGCCCGGCATCGACGAAAGCAGAATCCGCCGCAGGGCGTTGCCCAGGGTGTGGCCGAAACCCCGCTCAAGTGGCTCGAGCACCACCCGGGAGTGGCGCTTGTCGAATTGGTCAACCTGCACCACTCGCGGGGTGAGGAAATCGGATAAGGAAAGCTGCATGAGTTCTACCTGTTGCTGGCTAAAGCACTGATTGCCGGGTTAGGCACTAATGGCTGGTTCGAACGCCCATATGGGCTACTTGGAGTACAACTCCACGATCAGGTTCTCGTTGATTTCGGATGGCAGGTCGGCCCGCTCGGGGACCCGGGTGAACTGACCTTCCATCTTGCCGGGGTCAACCGAAACCCAGTCCACTTCGGTTCTTTGCGACGCCATGTCCAGCGCGGACTTGATCCGCAACTGCTGCTTGGCCCGCTCGCGCACGGCGACCACATCCCCGGCATTCACCTGGAATGAGGGGATGTTCACCAGATCGCCATTGACGCTGATGGATTTGTGCGACACGAGCTGCCGCGCCTCGGCGCGGGTGGAGCCGAAGCCCATGCGGTACACCACATTGTCGAGCCGGCATTCCAGCAGTTGCAGCAGATTCTCGCCGGTGGCGCCCCTGCGCCGGGCGGCTTCCTTGTAATAGCCGCGGAACTGCTTTTCCAGCACGCCGTAGGTGCGGCGGACCTTCTGTTTTTCCCGCAGTTGCACACCGTAATCCGACAACCTGCCCCGGCGCTGGCCGTGCTGGCCGGGAATCACCTCGGACTTGCACTTGTTCTCGAACGGGCGGACACCGCTTTTCAGGAACAGGTCGGTGCCTTCCCGGCGGGACAACTTGCATTTCGGGCCCAGATATCTGGCCATACTCGGTCTCCTTCGCCTTCCTACACGCGCCGCTTCTTGGGCGGGCGGCAACCGTTGTGTGGAATGGGAGTCACATCGGTAATATTGTTGACCCGCAACCCGCAGGCATTGAGCGCCCGCACCGCGGATTCGCGGCCCGGGCCGGGGCCGTTCACTTTCACGTCCACGTTCTGCAAGCGGTACAGTTCCATGGCGGTGCGACCGGCCTTTTCCGCCGCCACCTGGGCGGCGAAGGGCGTGCTCTTGCGCGAGCCGCGGAATCCCGAACCGCCGGCGGTGGCCCAGGTCAGGGTGTTTCCCTGCCGGTCGGTAATGGAAATGATCGTGTTGTTGAAGGACGCATGAATGTGCACCACGCCGTCTGAGACTTCGCTGCGCGCTTTCTTGCGCCCGGATTTCGCTTTTGCTGTGGCCATGGTCTACTTCCTGATCGGCTTGCGCGGACCCTTGCGGGTGCGGGCATTGGTCTTGGTGCGTTGTCCGCGCACCGGCAGCGAACGGCGATGCCGGATGCCGCGGTTGCAGCCAAGGTCCATCAGCCGCTTGATGTTCATGGACGTTTCCCGCCGCAGATCTCCCTCGGTGGGGATCTTGACGACTTCGGCCCGGATCGAATCGAGCTGCTCCGGGCTGAGTTCGGCGGTGCGGGTCGCGGGCTCGATGCCGGCGGCCTCGCAGATCGCCCCGGCCATGGTCGGCCCTATGCCATAAACATACCGCAGCGAAATCACGATATGCTTGTTGTCCGGTATGTTCACTCCGGCAATACGTGCCATAAATTCACTCCAAATCTGGTTCGCTCATGCCATCCCTGGCGCGGCTCTTCGGACTTCGCCAAACCCCAGTCTTGGCATCCTTGGCAAGCCGTTCGTCCAGCCACCGAGCACAGCTCGGTGTCGCTCGTCCTGCGCACGAAGCTGCGCTTCGTAAACGCTTGGCCTCGCCCCTCAAAGAGCTTCGCTCTTTGTCGGCTGCGCCGACCGGGCAACCTGCCCTAGCCTGGCTTGCTCATGCCATCCCTGGCGCGGCTCTTTGGGCTTCGCCAAACCCCAGTCTCGCCATCCGTGGCGAGCCGTTCGGCCCTCAAAGAGCTTCGTTCTTTGTCGGCTGCGCCGACCGGGCCTCACCCCTGCCGCTGTTTGTGGCGGGGTTCGGCGCTGCAGATCACCCGGATGACGCCATTGCGTTTGATGATCTTGCAGTTGCGGCAAATCCTCTTGACCGATGCTCGCACTTTCATGACATTCCCCTCTTTCGGAATTCCGCTAGATTCCCGACCGGCCGTAAGCGCCGAGCCGGGACTTCTTCATCAGCGAGTCATATTGATGTGACATAAGGTGCGACTGCACCTGGGACCAGAAATCCATGGTCACCACCACGGAAATCAGCAATGCCGTTCCACCGAGGTTGAACGGCACATTGGCCAGCATCTGCATGAAATTCGGCAGCAGGCAGACCAGGGTGATGTAGATCGCGCCGAACATGGTCAGCCTGGTAATTACGCCGTCGATGTACTTTGCGGTTTGCTCGCCGGGCCGGATGCCGGGAATGAACGCCCCGGAGCGGCGCAGATTGTCCGCTACATCCCGCGGGTTGAACACCAGCGCGGTGTAGAAAAAACAGAAAAAGATGATCATCGCGCTGAAAATGATGATGTACAGCGGCTGGCCGGGGCCGATGAGCAGGGCGAGATCCTGCAGCCATTCGGCGCTTTCCGACTGGCCGAACCACTGCCCGAGCGAGGCCGGGAAGAGCAGGATGCTGCTGGCGAAAATCGCCGGAATCACTCCCGCCATGTTGATCTTCAGCGGCAGGTGGCTGGCCTGGGCCTGATACATCTTGCGGCCCTGCTGGCGCTTGGCGTAGTTCACGGTGATGCGGCGCTGGGCGCGCTCCACATAGACGATGCAGCCCACCACGCCAACGGCGATCAGGCCCACCACGAGCAGCAGCACGCCATTGATCTGGCCTTCGTAGGCCTGGGTCAGCGAAGTGCCCACGGCAGCCGGGAAACCCGCCACGATGCCTGCGAAGATCAGCATGGAAATGCCGTTGCCGACGCCTTTTTCGGTGATCTGTTCCCCCAGCCACATCAGGAACATGGCGCCGGTCACCAGGGAAATGATCGCGGTGAGGGTGAAGGCGGGGCCGGGGTTGTAGGCCAGGGGCGTGAGCAGGCCCATGGTCATGGCGGTGCCCTGCACCGTGGCCAGGGCCAGGGCGCCCCAGCGGGTGTACTGGGTGATCTTGCGCCGGCCCGATTCGCCTTCCTTCTTCAACTGGTCGAGCTGGGGGCTGACCGCGGTGAGCAACTGCATGATGATCGAGGCGGAAATGTAGGGCATGATGCCCAGGGCGACGATGCTCATGCGCTCCAGGGCGCCGCCGGAGAACATGTTGAACAGGTCGGCGAAAGTGCCTTCGGTCTGGGAAAAGAAGGCCTGCAATTGCAGGGGGTCGATTCCCGGCACCGGAATATGGGTGCCCACGCGATAGACGAAAATCGCGAACAGCAAAAACAGCAGGCGCGACTTCAGTTCGCCAAGGCCGGCGCCGATGTTCTCGGGATTGATGCCTGGTGCTTTCGCCATGGTGGATTACCCGTCCTCGCCTTCCACGCCACTGTCCTTCTGCGCGGCTTTCCCTTCACTGTCATTCTGCGCGGAGTGAAGCGGAGTCGCAGAATCTCCCGCATCTTCCCCATCCTTTTCGGGTTTTGCGCCACCTGCCTGGGATTCCGCGACTTCGCGCGGAATGACAGCAGGGGGGCGCGTGTCTTCCGCAGGGGGGGGCGCGTTTTCCGCGGGGCTCTGGTTCCAGTCGCCGATGACCTTGCCGCCGGCGGCTTCGATGGCGGCCCGGGCGCCCTTGCTGACCCGCAGCCCCTGTACGGTTAGCGCCCGGGTCACATCGCCGGAAAGCATGACCCTGGCGCGCTTGATATTGGCCTGCACCACGCCGGCCTTGCACAGGGTGTCGAGATCAATGACTTCGGCATCGATCCGGTTCAGTTCCGAAGTGCGGACCTCAGCGGTCACCCGGCCCACCCGGGAAGTAAAGCCGAACTTGGGCAGACGCATCTGCAACGGCATCTGGCCGCCTTCGAATCCGGGGCGAACGCCGCCGCCGGAGCGGGAATTCTGCCCCTTGTGCCCCTTGCCGCAGGTCTTGCCGAAACCGCTGCCCATGCCGCGGCCGACGCGCTTTCTCGCCTTGCCGCTGCCCGGGGCCGGTTTCAGGTCATTCAGTCGCATTTGCCCAACTCCGTTCTCTGTTTGCCGCCAACGATCCCGCTAGGCCGATTCCACGGCGAGCAGGTGGCTGATCTTGTTGATCATGCCGCGCACCGCCGGGGTGTCTTCGACTTCCACGGTCTGGTGCATGCGGCGCAGGCCAAGCCCTTTCACGCACAGCTTGTGCCTGGGCTGGGCCCCGATGGGGCTGCGCACCAGGGTTACCCGGACGGTTGCCTTGGATTTCGCCTTCGCCATTTTCTCAGCCCAGAATCTCGTCAACCGATTTGCCGCGCCGGTAGGCCACGTCTTCCGGCGAGCGCATGTCGCGCAGGCCCTTGAAAGTCGCCCGCACCACGTTCACCGGATTGGTGGAGCCATAGCACTTGGCGAGCACATCCTGCACGCCGGCGAGTTCGAGTATGGCGCGCATGGCGCCGCCGGCGATCACGCCGGTGCCTTCCGAGGCCGGCTGCATGTACACCTTCGACGCGCCGTGGCGGGCCTTGATGGGATATTGCAGGGTCTGGCCATCGAGATTGACCGTGATCATGTTGCGGCGCGCGGATTCCATCGCCTTCTGAATGGCGAGTGGGACTTCCCGGGCCTTGCCGCGACCGAAACCGACCCGGCCATTGCCGTCGCCCACCGCGGTGAGCGCGGTAAAGCCGAAGATCCGACCGCCCTTGACCACCTTGGCGACACGATTGACCTGGATCAGCTTCTCCTGCAGACCCTCTTCGTTCTTTTCCGCCGTTTCTCTGAATGCCATATTGAATACCTAGAACTTCAAGCCCGCTTCCCGGGCCGCTTCCGCCAGGGCCTTGACGCGACCGTGGTAGGCGTAGCCCGAACGGTCGAAAGCCACCGTGTCGATTCCCGCCGCGAGGGCGCGCTCGGCGATGCGTTGGCCCACCTTGCCGGCGGCCTCGATATTGCCCGTGGCGCCGCCGCGCTGGTCCTTCTCCACGGTGGAGGCGCAGGCCAGCACCGAGGCGCCGCCGGGAGCGATGATCTGGGCGTACATATGCCTGGGCGAGCGAAACACGCACAGGCGGTTGATACCCTGTTGCCGAATCCGCGCCCTCGCTCTTCGCGCCCGGCGCAGGCGGGCGTCTTTCTTTACACTCACAATCTGGCCTCTACTTCTTCTTCGCCTCTTTCGAGAACACGCGCTCGCCCACATAGCGAACACCCTTGCCCTTGTAGGGTTCGGGCGGGCGGAAAGCGCGGATTTCGGCGGCCACCTGGCCCACTTTCTGCTTGTCCGCCCCGCTGACGCTGATTTCCGTCTGGGACGGCGTTTCCACCTTGACGCCATCGGGAACGGCGTAATCAATGGGGTGGGAATAGCCCAGGGTCAGATTCAGCTTCGACCCCTGGGCCCTGGCGCGATAGCCGACACCGCGCAGTTCCAGTTTTTTCTCATAGCCTTCGGAAACCCCGGTGACCATGTTGCGCAGCAGGGAATGCACGGTTCCCACCATGGCGTTGGCCCGCCGCGAATTTCGCCGGGTGCTGACCCGCAGGCCTTCATCGCCCTGGGCCACCTCGACTTCCACCGGCAGCGCGAGCTGCAGGGAACCCTTGCCGCCCTTGACGGAGACTTCTCCGCCGCGCAGCACCGCTTCCACGCCTTCGGGAAGCCGCACCGGATTGTTGGCCATTCTCGACATGGTCTGGTTCCTGTTTCCGCCTAGAACACCGTGCAGATCACTTCGCCGCCGACGCCTTTCGCCCGGGCCTGGCGGTCGGTCATCAGGCCCAGATTGGTGGACATGATGACGGTGCCGAGACCGGCGCGGTTGCTGGGCAAATCGTCCTTGCCGCGGTAGCTGCGCAGGCCGGGACGGCTTACCCGCTTGATCTCCTCGATGGCGGGCACACCATTGACGTACTTCAGCGCCACTTCGATTTCCGGCTTGCCGCCGTTGTCGTCCACCGAATAGGACTGGATGTAGCCCTCCTCGAGCAGCAGCCCGCAGATGGCAAGCTTGATCTTCGACGCCGGGCAGCGCACGGTTTCCAGTTTGGCCATTTGCGCATTGCGGATGCGGGTCAGGTAATCGGCGATCGGGTCGGTCATGCTCATGGTGATTCCCCGCCTACCAGCTCGCTTTCACCAGGCCCGGCACATCGCCGCGCATGGCCGCTTCGCGCAGCTTGTTGCGGCACAGGCCGAACTTGCGAAACACGCCCCGGGGCCTGCCGGTAAGCCGGCAGCGCCGCACAACCCGCACCGGGCTCGCGTTTCGCGGCAGCTTCTGCAATTTCATCTGCGCTTCCCATTTTTCCTCGCCGCCCGCTTTCGAGTCGGCTAGCACCGCTTTCAGCGCGTCGCGACGGGCGGCGTACCGCCGCACGGTCTTCATTCGCTTCGCTTCCCTGGCGATCATTGAAACTTTTGCCATGTACCCGTCTCCCGCGGCGCCCGCCGCGTTCGCTCCCGTTGCCGTCAACCCGCCGCCGCGCCCATGCCCCGGAAGGGAAAGCGCATGGCGGCGAGCAGGGCCCGCCCCTCTTCGTCGCTGCCGGCGTCGGTGGTGATAATGATGTCGAGCCCCCGGATCTTGTCGATCTTGTCGTAGTCGATCTCGGGGAAGATGATCTGTTCGCTCACGCCCATGGCGAAATTGCCGTTGCCGTCGAAGGATTTCGGATTGAGGCCGCGGAAATCCCGGATTCTGGGGATGGCGATTCCCACCAGCCGCTCGAGAAACTCGTACATCCGCTCGCCCCGCAGGGTCACCTTGCAGCCGATGGGCCAGCCTTCGCGAATCTTGAATCCCGCCACGCTCTTGCGCGCCCTGGTGATCACCGGCTTCTGGCCGCTGATGGCCCGCATGTCGGCGCTGGCGTGCTCCAGGACTTTCTTGTCCGCCACCGCGTCGCCAAGGCCCATGTTGAGCACCACCTTGGTCACCCTGGGCGCCTGCATGGGATTGGCGTAGCCGAATTGTTTGGTCAAGGCCGGCGCCACTTCCCGCTGATAGAATTTCCTGAATCCCGCCATTGCTCTCACCAGGCCTGTTTCAGTCTATTGCGTCGCCGCTCGACTTGAAGAAGCGGGTCTTGCCGCCGTCATCGTCGATGCGGATGCCGACCCGGTCTGCCGCGCCGGTGTCGGGATTGAATATCGCCACATTGGAAATATGCAGTGGCGCCTCTTTCTCCACGATGCCCCCCGCCTGACCCAGATTGGGATTGGGCCGGGTATGCCGCTTGATCATGTTGACCCCCGCGACGATGACCCGGTCATCGCCCACCATGCGGGAGATCGTGCCCCGGGTGCCTTTGTCCCGGCCGGCAATCACGATCACTTCGTCGTCTCTTCGCAGTTTGCGCATAGCTTGCAGTCCCATCGGCCCCGACAGCCGATTACAACACCTCCGGCGCCAGTGAGATGATCCGCATGAAGCGTTCTTCCCGCAGTTCCCGGGTAACCGGGCCGAATACCCGGGTGCCGATGGGCGCCTGCTGGTTGTTCAGCAGAATCGCGGCGTTGTCGTCAAAACGGATCAGGGAGCCGTCGCCCCGGCGCACGCCCTTGCGGGTTCGCACCACGAGCGCGTCGAGCACCTGGCCCTTCTTCACCCTTCCCCGGGGAATCGCCTCCTTCACGGTGACCTTGATGATGTCGCCGATTCGGGCATAGCGCCGGTGGGAGCCGCCAAGCACCTTGATGCACATGACCCGGCGCGCGCCGCTGTTGTCGGCCACATCGAGGTAGGATTGCACTTGAATCATCGCTCAGTTTCCACCTTTCAATCCCTGGGCCGGACCCCTGGCCCGACATCCGTGACAGCTATCTTCTATCTTCGTGATTTTCATGGGGCGTCAAACTTCCGTGGCCCGCTTGTCGATGGAAACCAGCGCCCAGGACTTGGTGCGGGAGATCGGCCGCACTTCGCGGATGGTCACTTCATCGCCAGGCCGGCAGTCGTTGTTCGCGTCATGGGCGGCAATCCGGGTGGAGCGCTTGACGATCTTGCCGTACACCGGATGCTTGACCCGCCGTTCCACGAGCACCACGATGGACTTGTCCATGCGGTTGCTGATCACCCTGCCCGAAGTCGTGCGTCCCTTTCCCTGTTCCACATTGATTTCTGTCATTCGCTTTCTTCCACCGCCGTCAGCGCCGCGTCCGCGGCGGCCTTCTCGGCGAGCAATGTCTTGATTCTGGCAATATCCTTGCGCACCGCCGTCGCCAGATGCGGCTGGCCCAACTGGCCCGTCGCTTTCTGCATGCGGTAGCCGAACTGCTCCTTGCGCAATTCCTCCAGCCGGGTCTGCAATTCGGCGGGGGTCATTTCCCGCAGTTCGCCCGCTTTCATCACATGACCGTCCGTTTCACAAAACTCGTGCGGAACGGCAGCTTGGCCGCGGCCAGGGAAAACGCGTCCCGGGCCAGTTCCTCGTCCACGCCTTCAATCTCGAACATGACCCGGCCCGGCTGGATCTGGGCGACCCAGTATTCGACATTGCCCTTGCCCTTGCCCTGGCGCACTTCGAGCGGCTTCTGGGTGATTGGCTTGTCCGGGAACACCCGGATCCAGATCTTGCCGCCCCGGCGCACCCGGCGCGTCATCGCCCGCCGCGCCGCTTCGATCTGGCGCGCGGTCAGGCGGCCGCGGCTGACGGCTTTCAGGCCGAACTGGCCGAAATCCACCGAACTGCCGCGGTGGGACAGGCCGCGATTGCGGCCCTTGTGCATCTTGCGAAACTTGGTGCGCTTGGGCTGTAACACTTTTCCTGACTCTCCTACCGTAATCCGGTCCGGCCCGGCGTCCGCCTAGGCCTGGGCCGCCCTGGCGCCGGGCCCGAGCATGGCTTCGTCGAGATCGAACACCTCGCCCCGGAAAATCCAAACCTTGACGCCGATCACGCCATAGGTGGTGCTGGCTTCCGAGGTGGCGTAGTCGATATCGGCGCGGAAGGTGTGCAGGGGCACGCGGCCTTCGCGATACCATTCCGAGCGCGCGATTTCCGCGCCGCCGAGGCGGCCGCCCACCTGCACCTTGATGCCTTCGGCGCCGTGGCGCATGGCGTTCTGCACCGCCCGCTTCATGGCCCGGCGAAACATCACCCGGCGTTCGAGCTGCTGGGCGACGCTGTCGGCGACGAGCTGGGCGTCGAGGTCGGGCTTGCGGATCTCTTCAATATTCACCTGCACCGCCCGCTGATCGAGCTGCATCAGGTTGGCTAGGGCGGCGCGCAGCTTTTCCACGTCCTCGCCCTTCTTGCCGATCACGATGCCCGGCCGCGCGGTATGAATCGTGATGCGCGCGGTTTCGGCGGGGCGTTCGATATCCACCCGGGACACCGAGGCGTTGGCGAGGCGCTTGCGGATGTATTCGCGCACTTTCAGGTCCACGAGCAGGTTGTCCGCGTATTGCTCGCCTTCGGCGTACCACAGCGAGGTGTGCCGCTTGACGATGCCAAGCCTGATGCCGGTTGGATGCGCTTTTTGACCCATTTGCCTAGTCCTGACTCCCGCCTTTGCCCGCCGCGTCCCACTCGCCGTCGGCTACCTTGATGGTGATATGGCAGGAGCGCTTGAGAATCCGGTCCGCCCTGCCCTTTGCCCGCGGCCGGATGCGTTTCATGGTGCGCGCCTCGTCCACGCAAATCGTCGCTATCTTCAATTCGTCCACATCGGCGCCTTCATTGTGTTCGGCGTTGGCGATGGCCGAGTTGAGCAGCTTGCGGATGATCGCCGCGGCTTTCCGGGTGCTGAAAGTCAGCACCTGCAGGGCTTCCTCCACGGGCTTGCCGCGAACCTGGTCCGCCACGAGCCGCGCCTTCTGCGCCGAAATCCGCGCGCCCCGCAATCTTGCCGCCACTTCCATCTCCGTATCTCCCGCCGGCTATCGCCGCTTTGCCTTCTTGTCGGCAACATGGCTGCGATAGGTGCGGGTCAGGGCGAACTCGCCGAGCTTGTGACCCACCATGTCTTCGCTGATGAATACCGGCACATGCTGGCGGCCGTTGTGCACGGCGATCGTCAGGCCGAGCATGTCCGGCGAAATCATCGACCGCCGCGACCAGGTCTTGATCGGGCGCTTGTCGTTGTTCTCCGCGGCCTTCTGCACTTTCCTCATCAGGTGCAGATCGATAAAGGGGCCTTTTTTCAATGAACGTGGCACTGCTCGATTCCTCTTTGCTGATCCCGGACGGCCCTAACGGTTCGACTTTCTGCGCCGCACGATCAGCTTGTCGGTGCGCTTGTTGGAACGGGTCTTGAAGCCCTTGGTGGGCACGCCGGTGGGCGACACCGGATGCCGGCCGCCGGAGGACTTGCCTTCGCCGCCGCCATGGGGGTGATCCACGGGATTCATCACCACGCCCCGCACCGTTGGCCGGATGCCGCGCCAGCGGCTCGCGCCCGCCTTGCCCAGGGAACGCAGGGAATGCTCGGAGTTGGAAACTTCGCCCAGGGTTGCGCGGCAATCGGCAAGCACCTTGCGCATTTCGCCGGAGCGCAGACGCAGGGTGACGTATTTTCCTTCCCGGGCCACAAGTTGCACCGAGGCGCCGGCGCTGCGGGCGATCTGGGCGCCCTTGCCCGGCTTCAACTCAATGCAATGCAAGTTGCTGCCAAGCGGCACATTGCGCAGCGGCAGGCAGTTGCCGGCGCGAATCGGAGAATCCTCGCCGGACAGGAGCCGGTCTCCCGCCCGCACCGCCGCCGGGGCGATGATGTAGCGGCGCTCGCCATCGGCATACAGCAGCAGGGCGATATTGGCCGAACGGTTCGGGTCGTATTCGAGCCGCTCCACTTTGGCTTCGATATTGTCCTTGTTGCGGCGGAAATCGATGATGCGGTACTTCTGCTTGTGGCCGCCGCCGGCGTGGCGCCGGGTGATTCTACCCTGGTTGTTGCGGCCGCCGGTTTTCGGCTTGGGCGCGGTCAGCGGCGCGAAAGGCGCGCCCTTGTGCAATTCGGGATGGCGCACCTTGACGACGAAACGGCGTCCGGGTGATGTGGGTTTGCATTTTACGACCGGCATGGCGTCAACTCCTCCTAACCCGCATCCGCGAAATCGATTGCATCGCCGGGCTGCAGGCGCACATAGGCCTTGCGCCAGTCCGGGCGCTTGCGCGGGCGGCCCCGGGCGGCACCCTTGACCTTGCCCTTCACATTGAGCACCTGGAGGTCGGTGACCACCACCTCGTAGATGGTTTCCACCGCGGTCCTGATTTCCGCCTTGGTGGCGTCCCGCGCCACCCGGAAGGCGTATTGATTGTGTTCGTCGCCGGCTATGGTGGTCTTCTCGGACACATGTGGCGCCAGCAATACCTGATACATGCGTTCCGGGTTCATGACAGCATTCCTTCCATCTGCTTCATGGCCGCCACGGTACAGAGCACCTTGTCGAATCCGATCAGGCTCACCGGATCGATCGCCTGGGCGTCGAGCACGTCCACCTTGTGGAGATTGCGGGCGGCGAGATACAGGTTCCGCTCCACCCCTCCGGTGATGATGAGCACGTTGTCGAGTTCGAATTCCCCGAGCTTGCCCACGAGTTCCTTCGTCTTGTGCGATTCTAGGCTGAAATCGTCCACCACGATGAGGCGTTGCTGGCGAATGAGTTCGGAGACGATGCACCGCATCGCGCTGCGGTACATCTTGCGATTGAGTTTCTTGCCGTAGTCCCGGGGCCGGGCCGCGAAAGCAAGGCCTCCGCCGCGCCAGATTGGCGAGCGGATGGTGCCGGCCCGGGCCCTGCCGGTGCCTTTCTGGCGCCAGGGCTTGCGCCCGCCGCCGCGGACTTCGGAGCGGTTCTTCTGCCGGACGCTGCCCTGGCGGGCGCCGGCGAGATAGGTCACCACCGTCTGATGCACCAGCGGCTCATTGAATTCCCGGGCAAAGGCCTCGTCGGGAAGGGAAATCGTTTTCCGGGTCTTCTTTCCCGGAACCGTCAAGGCCAGTTCCATGATCAATTCGTCCGTCTGGTCTTGATGGCGGGCCGCACGATTACCCGGGAACCGGTGGCGCCGGGCAGCGCGCCCTTGATCAGCAGCAGATGGTTTTCGAGGTCCACCCGCACGACTTCCAGGCTTTGCACGGTCTTGCGCACATTGCCCATCTGTCCGGCCATCTTCTTGCCCTTGAATACCTTGCCCGGCGTCTGGCACTGGCCGATGGAGCCCGGGGCGCGGTGTGAAATCGAGTTGCCGTGGGTGGCGTCCTGCATGCTGAAGTTGTGGCGCTTGACCGTGCCCTGGAAGCCCTTGCCCTTGGAGACGCCGGTGACATCGACTTTCTGGCCGGCTTCAAACAGGTTCACGCGGAATTCGCTGCCGGCGCTGACTTCGCCGAGATCCACGCCCTCGATGCGGAACTCCCACAGGCCTTCGCCGGCTTCGGTTCCCGCCTTGCGGAAATGGCCGGCTTCACAATTGTTGACGCGTGAAGGCTTGCGCGAGCCCATGGTGACCTGGACCGCGCTGTAACCGTCCGACTCCGGGGTTTTGACCTGGGTCACCCGGTTCGGCTGCACTTCCACCACGGTCACCGGAACGGATTCACCGTCTTCCGTGAAGACGCGGGTCATCCCGCTCTTGCGACCAACAAGTCCTAAGGACATTTGCGAAACACCTCTTTGCGCACGGGGCTGAAACCCTCTCTGGCCGCTTGCGCGTTGCACCTGGCGCGATATCAGGGATACCCGTGAGATCAGTGCGCCAATTGACTATTTTCCCGGAAGCTGCGATGAATCTTCGCTTCCTTCAGCTAAAAAAAGGGCAACGGGGACTGACAACCCGTTGCCTGGTTCTGGTTCAGCGCGCTTACTGCAGGCTGATCTGTACGTCGACTCCCGCCGCCAGATCGAGTTTCATCAAGGCATCAACGGTTTTTTCCGTGGGCTCGACGATATCAAGCAGGCGCTTGTGGGTGCGAATCTCGTACTGATCCCTCGCATCCTTGTTCACATGGGGCGAAATCAGCACGGTGTAGCGCTCCTTGTGGGTCGGCAAGGGGATGGGCCCTCTCACCTGCGCCCCGGTGCGCTTCGCCGTATCCACGATCTCCCTGGTGGACTGGTCGATCAGGCGATGATCGAATGCCTTCAGCCGGATTCTGATTCGTTGATTCTGCATCTTCGTCCGCTGGTGGAATCAGGCCAGAAGGCCCTGTCCTCTGCAGGTATTCGCCTCGCTTCCCGGCTGCCCGGGCGCGGCCTGATCGCATCGAAATCGACGGTTTCAGGTTCGCCCGCCCAAAAAAGACGCGTATTTTGCTGACTTGACATGGGGGTGTCAAGCAAAAAATGCCTGTATCCACAAAAAAGTTTGCTTGGAGTGATGGTGGGGGAAATCGTGTGGCTTCAATCCGTCGCCGTCGGGGGGTGCAGTGCAGCGGACGCCGTAAATACGGTCCAGCCGCCAAGCACAGCTTGGCGTCGTTTCGGCTGCGCATGAAGCTGCGCTTCATAAACGCTTGCCTACACCCCTGTAGGCTTCGGGCTCGGCTGTCCCTGCCTCGCACGCCCGCTGCACTGCACCCCCCGACGGCGACTCACAGCGTACCAATTCCGTCATTCTGCGCGCAGTCGCAGAATCTCGGGGGATTTCAGCGGCGACGACCGGCTTGGCGGCGTTGGGGTTTTTCCTTGAATTGGGAGGGACGGTGGAAGGGCGGCGCCGGGGTGAGTTGGGGGGGGGCGGGATGGATGCAGTCGAGCTTGCCACCGAGTTTTTCTTCGATGGGCGGCAGGAGGAAGGAATCTTCCTCGCAGGCGAAACTGATTGAGGTTCCCACCTTGCCGGCGCGACCGGTGCGGCCGATGCGGTGGACGTAGTCATCGGGCTCCTCGGGCAAGGTGTAATTGATGACGTGGGAGACTTCCTCTATATGGAGGCCGCGCCCGGCCACGTCGGTGGCGACGAGCACCTGGATTTCGCCGGACTTGAACCTGGCCAGGGTGCGGCTGCGCTTGTGCTGGGGAATTTCGCCGGACAGCATCCCGCAATTGACGCCGTTGCGGTGCAAGTCGTCCGCGAGCCTGCGAACCTGGTCGCGCCGGTTGCTGAATACCAGCACCTTGCTCTTGCCGGGTTCGCTGAGCAGGTTGTACAGGAGATGGTACTTGTCGCTGGTGGTGACCAGGTAGACTTTCTGGTCCACCGCCTCGGCGGCGATCTGCTCCGGATCGACTTCCACCATCACCGGGTCCAGCGCCCAGCGACCGGCGAGTTCGGTGATCGCCGGCGGAAAGGTGGCGCTGTAGAGCAGGGTCTGGCGGCAATCCTTGCGCGGCGTGCGGGAGACGATCTGGCGCACCTGGGGAATGAAGCCCATGTCGAGCATGCGGTCCGCCTCGTCGAGGACGAGCAATTCGATCAGACCCAGATACAGATTGTCGCTGCCGGCGAAATCGAGCAGGCGGCCGGGAGTGGCGACGACGATATCCACCGGACCGGCGTCCAGCGCCCGATGCTGTTTCTGGTAATCCTCTCCCCCCACCAGGGTGACCACGCGCAGTTCGCAAAAGCGGGTAAGCTCCTCGGCGTCGGCGGCGATCTGGCCGGCGAGTTCCCGGGTGGGGGCAACCACCAGCGCCCGGGGTTCGCCAACGAAGCGTTCGCCTTCCACGGGATTGCTGAGCAGGTCGTTGATGATGGTGATGAGGAATGCCGCGGTCTTGCCGGTGCCGGTCTGGGCCTTGCCGGTGACATCGTGGCCTTGCAGGGTATGGCGAAGGCTTGCGGCCTGTATCGGCGTGCAATGGGTGAAGCCCAGGGCGTGGATCGCCTGGCGCAGGGGTTCGCGCAGGTCGAATTCGTCGAATGTGGTGAGTGATTCGTTAGTCGCTAGCATGGGGTGGTCCGGCGTGGGGGCGGAAGGAGCAGGTTTCACAATCCGGGTCCCGTGGGAGTTTGAGGTCGCGCCATTGCATGCCCGCGGCATCGAGGAGCAGGAGACGACCGATGAGAGTCTGGCCGATGCCGGCGAGCATCTTGATGGCTTCCATGGCCTGGACCGAACCGATGATTCCGACAAGCGGCGCCATGACGCCATTGCTGGCGCAACTCGCATCGAGTTCACCGAGTTGCGGATACAGGCAATGGTAGCACGGGCTGGCGGCAATGTTGGGATCGAAGGCGGCGATCTGTCCCTGCATGCGGATGGCGGCGGCGGAAATCAGCGGCTTGCCCCTGGCGACGCAGGAGGCGTTGATGGCGAAACGGGTTTCGAAATTGTCGCAGGCGTCGAGCACGAGGTCGGCCCCGGCCACCGCCGCATCGAGGCTGTCGCCTTGCAGGCGCTGGCGGATCGTGGTCACGGCAACATCGGGATTGAGGCTGAGCAGCCGGTCCCGGGCGGAATCGACCTTGGCCTGGCCGAGCGATTTTTCGGCATGGGCGATCTGGCGCTGCAGATTGGTCAACTCAACGATATCGTCATCGGCGATCAGCAGATGGCCGACGCCGGCCGCGGCAAGATACATGGCCGCGGGGCAGCCGAGCCCGCCCATGCCGACAATGAGAACGGCGGCGTCCATGAGCTTGCGCTGTCCCGCCACGTCCATTTCGGGCAACAGGATCTGGCGGCTGAAGCGCAACAACTGCTGTTCATTCATCGGCTGGCTGCATTGGGCATGGCGCGCCCGGGCAAACTTGGAATTATAGTCGAATATGTGGGACCGCCATCTTTTTGTTTAGGGCCTTCAGGACCATCCTATAGTCATACAGGTCGTTGGTGTTCCTTATTTGGTTGGATGGATCGCATCCGGTCTGCGGATTGATTCTCGTTGGGTGGAGCAGTTTCTGCGCTATGGATGGTTTCCTGCGTCAGTCTGGTTACGCCGTAGCCGGTTTTCCGGCAGCCCGCTAACGAGCTCCCGCATCCTGTAGCATACGTTGGATTTCCTTGTTGCCATAGTCTCTCGCGTAGCTCAGCGCCATGCGTCCTCCTTCGCTTGTCGCATCCGCTTCCCATTCAAGCAACTCCCGAACAATTTTGGTATGGTTGAACATTGCGGCCACAGATAAGGCCGTATGACCTTTCTCCGTATGTTCCAGATTTGCACCTTTGATAGCAAGTAAACGCACCATATCTACGTCTCCATAGGTTGCTGCATCTATGATCGGGGTGTTATTGTAAGTATCTCTCCATTCTATATTCGCACCGGCATTGAGTAAGATTTCGACCACTTTCGTATTCCCGTCGCGTACAGCTTGATTCAACGGAGACCGTCTACCATCAGCAGTGGTAAAGTTCACATTGGCACCTGACTGCAAAAGCATTTGCAAAGCTTCGATGTCGTTGCTGCGAACTGCTACAAGTACATCATTCCGATAGCCAGAATTCTCATATGCGGATTGAATTTCCGCATGTCTATCAATTTCGAATTCCCAGTACATCTCCTCATTTTTCGCTACATTCTCAAGCTGCTCGCGGCTAAGATACGGAGAGAGGCGGGACTGAAGTTCTTCGACAGTTAATAGTGAAGCGGAATACTCGTCTCTGCTAAGCAAGCCCGAGTTTTCTTGTTGACTCAATTCACTATTAAATTGTTCCCATTCAATAATTATATCTCGGACCAATTGCTCGTCAGCAATGTCCATGTTGGCAACAAGTTCCTGCCACTTTCTCTCATAAACTCCTTCTGCATGATCTATCGGTGTCGGCTGGAAAGGGGAGAACACCGCATTGGGCAATAGCTCCGGAGCCGCTCCATCACTCGTGCTTGTTACCAACTCAAGCAATCGATCCATGTGCCCGGTCTGGAATTGCTCGATTTCTTCGGCACTGAGCCCGTCGGCGGTTAACACAAAATTTGCCACTTCTTCTAAAATCTCTCCGGGAGCATTGGGCTCAGCTTCCCGAAGCCGTTGCATCAAGTCGCCAAAGGACGTATTCACTGCTTGTTCTGTGGGCGCTTCCGCTTCCGTGACCGGCTCCTCACCAACTTCTGGAACCAATCCGCGATTATCGAGCCAAGTCAGGACGATCCCTGCCAAGCCCCATCCGCACACGATAAACAGTAGCCCTCCCAGTAAGTTCGCATTGTTTGATATGAATGATTTCATGTTTATCGGGACCTTCCGTTGACTTCAGAAATTCGGGAACTAATACTGCCCTGCCTTCAGCAGCGATATCTAGCCAGGATAACCTGCCTGACACCAAGCTTCAAGCTGCTTACCAATCACCGGCAAAGACTTTCATGTCTGCTGTGGTTTGCTGCATTGAACGCGCCCTTTGTCCGTCACAGTACAGTTGCTGCCCACCGGGGTCGCAGATGTGCTTCCCTGAGGTAGACCCGAGCCAAGGATCGTAGTTGGGACATTGGGGGCATTGGGGGCATTGGGGGGAGGATTGTTTCCATCACCACCACCCGCTGACTGTTGTTGCGCTGGGGGAGAGGCACTATCCTCAGCGTCACAAGCTCGATTACCATCGCCCCATCCTTGATACAGCATACTTTGCCCTTGATTGTGAATATTCGCGGCTGACTGCCTAGCGCTATCTCTTTCGAGGTCAGCTTGTTCCAAGGCTAAACTGAGTTCGGCTGCGGCTTCCGCTACTTCTTTCAAATAGCGTGCAGGGTTCGTAATTGACCATATTTGGGCATCAATCACCTCTCGCAAATACTCCGCTTTTGCCTCGCCGGTTGATTGCATATAATTTGCTTGGGCTGCCTTCAATGCATCGGCGTAGTCTGAATCAACATCTTGCAATAAATCATTGTACACGTCTGCATTGGCATCAAGACAAGCTTGATGAGCAGCGCTATTTCCGGATGGGGCCACGAAACTTGTGTATCCGTTAGATGCGAATACTAGCAGAATCGTAAAAATTGTCAAGGCGAAGGCTGGAGAGATAATCACCGGCTCTAGAACCAAGGTTTGAGTGTTTGACTTCATTTTTTGCTAATAGGAAAATTGATATGGGTTCAGTGCTCCCGATAACTGGAGTTATCGGGAGTTCTTATCCCTTTCCCCGCATCTCGTAACTATCTGTTCCGAAAGCGTTTTCCGCAATCCACTTAATGAACCTGCGGATAATGACCTGGCCCACATCTCAGAGATCGGTACCTCAGGATTCCATTAAAAAGGCCGTGCTGTCCGCAAATAGCCATCGGTATTCTCGGTTCCCCGTACGGAATCGGCAATCCGCCGTCATGCTTGGAAAGGCTTTCACAGTTCCGGCCCCGGTCTGAACCGCTCCAGGTGGTAGTCGAAGGACAGCCATCTGTTCATTCGAATGTAAATCCGGGGCGTCCATTCGATCACAAATGGCTGGCACAGATAATCCGGTCGTGGCCGGCGTGGTCCCGGTAATGCTTGATGTTGCGGTATCCGGCGGCGGAGAGCAGTTCGGTCGTTGGCTCGCGCTGATCGTGGCCGTGTTCGAGCAGCAACAGGCCGCCAGCTTTGAGACAGCGCCTGGCCTGGTTGATGATTTGGCGAATGGCGGACAGGCCGTCTGCTCCGGCGAACAGCGCCATATCGGGCTCGAATGCGCAATCGGGATGCAGCGCCGGGGCGCCCGGCGCCACATAGGGCGGATTGGCGACGATCATGTCATAGGCTGAATCAGCCAGGCTCTCACACCAGGAAGCTTCCCGAAAGCTGATGTTGCGGGCGCCCAGTTCCCTGGCATTGCGGCGGGCGAGGGCCAGGGCCTGCGGGCTGAGGTCCACGGCGCGGATGAGCCAGTCCGGCTTGGCCCGCGCCAGGGCAATGGCGATGGCGCCGCTGCCTGTGCCGAGGTCTGCGACTTGCAGGGGGCCGTTTTTGCCTTCGGGGGCGGATTCCAGCGTCAGTTCCACCAGCAGTTCGGTTTCCGGGCGGGGAATCAGTACACAGGGGTTGACCGCAAGCTGGAAGTCCATGAAGCCCGCGTTTCCCAGCAGATAGGCGACCGGTTCGCCCTTGCCGCGGCGCTGCAGAAGCCGTCGAAATTCGCTGATTTCCCGGTCGCCCAGGGGTCGTTCGGGATGGGCGTATAATGCGCTGCGGGTGACGCCAAGCACATGGGCGAGCAAACGTTCGCCATCCAGTGGGGAGCAGTCCGTCGTACTCTGCGACTTTCGGGCGCTTGCGAGCGCATCGGCTATCGTGGTCATCGGTTTGCTACCTGGGAGCCTGTCATTCCGCGCGAAGCGCAGTCGCAGAATCTCATTGGGAATTCCATAAGGCTGTTCAGTCTTGCGCAAGCCCCGCGAGCAGGTCGGCCTGGTGTTCCTGCAAGAGTGGCTCGATGACCGATTCCAGGCCGCCGGCCATGATTTCGGGCAGGTTGTACAGGGTCAACTTGATGCGGTGGTCGGTTACCCTGCCCTGGGGGAAATTGTAGGTCCGGATCTTTTCCGAGCGGTCGCCGCTGCCGACGAGGCGGCGGCGGGTGGCGGACTCTTCCGCCTGTTGTTCCTGTCGCGCCTGGTCCAGCAATCTGGCCTGCAATAGCGACATCGCCCTGGCCTTGTTCTTGTGCTGGGAGCGCTCGTCCTGGCATTCCACCACGATGCCGCTGGGCAGATGGGTGAGGCGGATGGCGGAATCGGTCTTGTTGACGTGTTGACCGCCGGCGCCGCTGGCGCGGAAGGTGTCGATGCGAAGCTCGTTCCGGTTCACTTCTATCTCGTCGATCTCTTCCGCTTCGGCAAGTACCGCCACGGTGCAGGCGGAAGTATGGACGCGGCCCTGGGATTCGGTCTCGGGAACGCGCTGGACGCGATGCGCGCCGGATTCGAATTTCAGCTTCTCGTACACCTTGCGGCCTTTGATGCGCAGGATGACTTCCTTGTATCCGCCATGCTCGCCGGGCCGCTCGCTGATGAGGGCCGCGCTCCATTGCTGCCATTCGGCAAAACGCTGATACATGCGGCACAGATCGCCGGCGAACAGCGCGGCTTCGTCGCCGCCGGTTCCCGCGCGGATTTCGAGGAAAACATTGCAACTGTCGCGCTCGTCCCGGGGCAACAACAGCAACTGCAGTTCCTGTTCCAGCTTTCCGGACTGCTCGTTCGCCCTGGCGATTTCCTCTTCGGCCATGGCGCGAATTTCCGGGTCGGCGTCTTGCCGCATTTCTTCCGCTTCCCGCAGTTCGCCCGCAATCCCCAGATAGCGGCCATAGACGTGGACCACATTTTCCAGTTCGGCATATTCCATCGACAACTCGCGAAAACGCGGTTGATCGGCGATGACCTCGCTGTCGCCAAGCAAGCCTTCGAGCTCCGCAAAGCGCTCCCGCAGGCCATCGAGTTTCCGGCGAATGGAATGTTGCATGGAATCGGCCTCACTCCAGTAAGGAATTCTGGTCAAGCTCAAAAAGTTCCCGGGTTGCGTCAAGCAATTCGTCGCGGCCTTCGGCGCTGGCCCGCTTCATGCGAACGCTGGGTGAGTGAATCAGTTTATTGGTGATCGCCCGGGCCAGCGACTCAAGGATGGCATCCGCATCCTTGCCTTTTTCAAGTTCGCGCCGGGCCTGGCGAAGTTCGGCCTGGCGAATCCCATCGGCCTTGCCGCGCAGGCGGCGCAGGGTAGCGACCGCGTTGCGCGAGCGCAACTGACTGAGAAAGTCCTCCATTCCCCGGTCGATAATGGATTCGGCCTCGACCGCGGCTTGCCGCCGGCTGGCCACGCTGTCCTCTATGACATTGCCGATGTCGTCGATGCCGTACAGGTAGGCGTCGGGAATCTCGCTCACTTCGACTTCGATGTCACGCGGAACGGCAAGGTCCACGAGCAGCATCGGGCGGTGTTTGCGCCGGCGGACCGCCCGCTCCACCATGCCCTTGCCGATCAGGGGCAACTGGCTACTTGTGGATGAAATGACAACGTCGGCCTCCACCAGCAATTCCGGCAATTCCGAAAGCAATGCGCCCTTACCCCCGATGCTGCCGGCAAGTTGCAGGGCGTGGTCCAGGGTGCGATTGGCCACGATGATCTGCCGCACCCGCTTTTCCCCGAGGTGGCGCGCGGCCAGTTCGATGGTGCGGCCGGCACCCACCAGCAGAACCTGCAAGCGGGACAGGTCGGAGAAGATTCGCCCGGCGAGCGTGACCGCCGCATAGGCAACCGAAACCGGGCTGGCGCCAATGGCGGTTTCGCTGCGCACTTCCTTGGCGATGGAAAAGGACGCCTCGAATGCCCGGGCAAGTTGTCCCCCGGCCAGTTTCAACTCCCGTGAAAGGGCCAGAGCGGACTTGATCTGACCCAGAATCTGGGGTTCGCCGAGCACCATGGAATCCAGGCCCGAGGCGACCTTCATGAGATGTCGCACCGCGTCGCCGCCCTGATGGAAATAGCTGGACGGCGCCAGTTCGTCGGCGCGCAAGCCATGAATTCCCGCAAGCCAGGCCAGCGTGATCTGATCCCGCCCGGCGCCTTCATCCGTCTCGGGCGCGGCCCCGGAGAAACCCAGATACACCTCGGTTCGGTTGCAGGTGGAGACAATGACGGCTTCATTCACACCGGGCAACCCCACCGCCTGCCGCAAGGCATCGGATATGAGGTCTGGGGGGAAGGCTACCTTCTCGCGCAAAGCGATATCGGCGGTGCTGTGATTGATGCCGGTAACTGCCAGTTCCACGATATTCCAGGAAGTTCAGGCGAGAAGGCACAAATATACCAGAGTAGCGGGCCGCACTCGCCTGGCGCCGATCCCGGGCTTTGGCATATTCGGGTGGAGCAGGCCGATGGATGTCCTGATCAAACTGCAGTCATTCTGCGCGAAGTCGCAGAATCTTCCTGGGAGGCCTCTGCATGAGATTCTGCGACTTCGCTTCGCTTCGCGCAGAATGACGGTTACTCGGACGGGTGTCCCATTGCCTCCATCCCATTGTCTCGACCCGGGGCCTTGACCGGAGCCAGTTTTCCCGGACATTGCTATACTGGATCCTTTTGTGGAATCTTCGATGAGTGTTTCGATACTGCGCGCCAGTTTGCCTGCCGGCATGGTCTTGCTGCTGGCGGCCTGCGCCTCACAGACCGTGACTCGCGTTGCGGAAACCCCCGCACCGGAGCCGGCCGCGCAAGCCCCGGCCGAGACGGCAGCGCCCACTCCCATCGAATACGGCAGTTTCACCGCCGAGCAGCTCTATCAGGCCATCACCGGCGAATTGAGCGCCCAGCGCGGCGATCTGGAACAGGCGGCCGAAGTCTATTTCGAGCTGGCCCGGGAAACCCTTGACCCCGGAGTCATCGAACGCGCCGTGCAGTTCGCTTCTGCCATCGGCGACGGGCGCGGCCTGCTCGAACTCGGGCTGCTCTGGGCGGAAGTTTCCCCGGATTCGCCGGAACCGCATCTGCTGCTGTCTTTCCAGTTGCTTGAAGCCGGCCGGCCGGGCCAGGCGCTATCCCACATGGAGCAGGTGCTGGAAGCAGGCGGCAGTTTCGAATTCAGCATCCTCGCTTCCGCCGCCGGCACTATGGAGCGCCGGACCCGCTCGGACTTGATCGCCGGTTTGCGCGGACTCAAGGAGCGCCACCCCGCAAACGGCTCGGTCCGCATCGCCCTGGTGCAGCTACTTGCGCAAAACCAGCAGTTCGACCTGGCGCTGGCGGAGTTTGGGCAGTTCGGGGACCGCGTTGAAATGACTCCCGAACTGGCGCAATTGCAGGCCCAGCTCCACCAAAGCGCCAATGACAGCGCCGGCGCGGCGACCGCGCTGGAGGCCGGGCTCAAGGCCTTTCCCGACAACCGCAGCCTGCGGCTGAGCTATGCCCGGCTGTTACTGCGGCAACGGCAGCTTGCCCCTGCCCGGGAACAGTTTGGCATCATGCTTTCTCAGGCGCCGGATGACTGGGAAACCCTGCTGTCCGCCGGCCTGCTCGATCTCGAAATGGAGAATTTCCCGGCGGCCATCGGCATCTTCGAGCAGATGCTGGCGGCGCGGCGGAATGAAGACGACGCGCATTTCTACATTGCCTACGCCAATCAGCAACTGGGCGATCTTGAAGCCGCCATTGCGCACTTTCGCCAGGTGCGCCAGGGCGTGGAGAACTTTCTGCCGGCCCAGCAGCAAAGCACGAGACTGGCCATACAGCTTGGCCGCTTCGACGAGGCCCATGACTGGCTGGCGCAGCTTTCCCGGGGCAGCAGCCGGCTGGAAATCCAGTTCATCAGCATGGAGTCCACCATTCTGTTGCAGGAGGGCCATCCGCAGCGGGCCAGGGAACTGCTTGACCGCGCCCTGAACCGCTATCCCAATCACGCCGACCTGCTTTTCACCCGGGTATTCGTCCACGATTCCAGCGGCAACATGGCGGAATCGGAGGCCGATCTGCAACAGATCATCCGCATGCAGCCGGACAACGCCAGGGCGCTCAATCATCTTGGCTACATGCTGGCGGACCGCACCGAGCGCCATGAAGAGGCGCTGGAGTTGATCGAGCGCGCCATCGTGATCGAACCGGACGACCCGGCCATCATCGACAGTCTCGGCTGGGTCCAGTTCAAGCTGGGCATTCTCGACGAGGCGCTGGAAAACCTGCGCCGGGCCTACGCGGCCTTTCCCGACCACGAAGTCGCCGCCCATCTCGGGGAGGTGCTCTGGACGCTGGACCGCCGGGAGGAAGCCGAAAGCGTCTGGGCCGAAGCCCTTGCGGAAAACCCCGAAAGCGAATTCATCCTGCCCACCATGGAGCGGCTCAAGGGTCGGCCTTGATCGAGCCCGAAGCTTCGTCATGAGATTCCGCGACTCTGCTTCGCGCAGAATGACAGCAACTTCGATCGGTTTCCTGGTTTTGCTTGCCGGGTTGCTGGCGGGGTGCGCCAATGCGCCGCGGGCGCTTGAGGGTGGCGACTGGAACCGCCAGCGGGAGGGACTTGCGGCGCTGGAGCAATGGCAACTGCGGGGGCGGGTCAATGTGCGCTACGACAATGAATCCCACACGCCCCGGATTCTCTGGCGGCAGCAGCAGCGCAACTACAACATCCGCCTGTGGGGCTCCTTCAATGCCGGCAATACCCTGATCAGCGGCGGCCCGGAAGGCGTCAGCCTCGAATCGGACGGCGAAGTGCTCACCGCGGCCACGCCGGAAAACCTGATTATCGAGCAACTCGGCTATGAGTTGCCGGTCTCCCATCTGGAATACTGGGTGCGCGGCCTGCCCGCTCCGGCTGGCGATGCGGAACTCGATTTCAACGACGCAAACCAATTGCGCAGCCTGCGCCAGGGCGGCTGGTCGGTGCGATACGATGATCCGCGGCAATACGGCGAGTTGAGCCTGCCGGGCGCCATTGATCTTTCCCGCGCCGCAGACGATGTCCGCCTCCGCTTCGTGGGGCTGCGCTGGATCGTCGGGCCGCGGGAATGACCGCGCTCAGCCTGCTGGCCCCGGCCAAGCTCAACCTGTTCCTTCATGTCACCGGCCGCCGCGCCGACGGCTACCACCAGCTGCAAACCCTGTTCCAGTTGCTCGATCATGGCGATTCGCTGCATTTTTCGCCGCGCCAGCGAAGCGGCGTCTCCCTGCGCATCGCCGACACCCCCCAGGGACGCTTACTTTCCAGAAGCGACAATCTGATCCTGCGGGCAGCCGACGCGCTGGCCAGGGAGAGCGGCTGCCGTGCCGGCGCCGATATCGAATTGGAAAAGCGTTTGCCCGTGGGCGGCGGACTCGGCGGCGGCAGCTCCAATGCCGCCGCCACCCTGCTGGCGCTGAACCGGCTCTGGAAGCCGGGTCTTTCCATCGACAGGCTGTGCCGGATCGGCTTGCGCCTCGGCGCCGACCTGCCGGTATTCCTCCGCGGCCGCAGCGCCTGGGGCGAAGGCATCGGCGAAATCCTGACGCCGGTGGAACTTCCCGAGCGATGGTATCTGGTGGTCACGCCAGCCTGCGAGGTCTCCACTGCCGCGGTTTTCCAGGATGAAAATTTGACACGCAACTCCGCAAACATCAGAATTGCCGACTTTCTCGCGGGAAACTGCCGCAACGACTGCGAGCCGGTCACGCGCCGGCTCTACCCGGCGGTGGATGAAGCCTTGACCTGGCTGGGCCGATTCGGCGCGGCGCGCATGTCGGGCACCGGCGCCAGCGTCTTTATCGAGATTGCGGGCGAGGCTGGGGCGGAAGGGATCCTGGCCCAATTGCCCAATGGCTGGACCGGCTTCGCCGCCCGGGGAATCTCGCAAATGAAGCATGCGGGCGCCTGACCGAAAGGAACACGGGACCGGGCATTCGCCAGGCATGCCGGCCATTAAGGCCCGGGATTCCGCAAAGTGCGCGATTTCCCCCGGGAAACTGGTAAAATTCGTGTGTTGGGGTGTCGCCAAGTGGTAAGGCACAAGGTTTTGATCCTTGCATTCGTTGGTTCGAGTCCAGCCACCCCAGCCATTTTTTGGCGTCTGGCTCCGCCAGACGCCAAAAAATGGCTAAAACCGTAAATCGTGTGTCGAGCAGCGACAGGCAAATTTTCGGGCCCAGCCCGAAAATCTGACCGATAGCGCCCTGATCGAAGAGAGAGAAACACAGCAAGCGTCATTCCGCCCGAAGTCGCGAAATCCTTTTGGAAGTGCGGAGTGCGCTGGATGAGATTCTGCGACTACGCTTCGCTCCGCGCAGAATGACGGGGGGTGGAAGTTTCGCTCCCACCAACAAAAGGCAAATCATCCACCGTGGCCACCAATCTCATGGTTTTTACCGGCAATGCCAATCCGCAACTGGCGGATCGCATTGCCCGATACATCGGCGTTCCACTCGGCGACGCCAGCATCGACAAGTTCAGCGACGGCGAAATCTCCGTGGAGTTGAACGAGAACGTCCGGGGCAAGGATGTCTTCATTATTCAGCCCACCTGTTCGCCCACCAATGACAATATCCTCGAGCTGATGCTCATCGCCGACGCCCTGCACCGGGCTTCGGCCAATCGCATCACCGCGGTGATTCCCTATTATGGCTATGCCCGCCAGGACCGCCGGGTGCGCTCGGCGCGGGTTGCCATCAGCGCCAAGGTGGTGGCCGACATGATCGGCGCCGTGGGGGTGGACCGGGTGCTCACGGTGGACCTGCACGCGGAACAGATACAGGGTTTTTTCAGCATTCCCGTGGACAATGTCTACGGCTCGCCGGTGCTGACCGACGAGATCGAGCGCCAGAATTACCGGAACCTCACCGTGGTTTCACCGGATATTGGCGGCGTGGTCCGCGCCCGGGCGGTGGCCAAACAGCTCAATGTGGACCTGGCGATCATCGACAAGCGCCGGCCATCGATCAATGAAGCCCAGGTCATGCACATCATCGGCGATGTGGACGGCCGCACCTGCCTGATCGTCGACGACCTCGTGGATACCGCCGGCACGATCTGCAAGGCGGCGGATGCGCTCAAGGAAGCCGGCGCGCTCGGCGTCGTGGCCTATTGCACGCATCCGGTGCTTTCCGGCAAGGCAATCGGGAATGTCGAGAATTCCAGCCTCGATTCGCTGGTGGTAACCGACACGATCCCGCTCCGCGAAGACGCCAGGAACTGCGAACGCATCCGGCAGTTGTCCATGGCGAAACTGCTCGCGGAGTCGATTCGCCGGGTCAGCAACGAGGAATCCATCAGCGCGATGTTCGACAATACCTGAACCGCGCGGCGGCGGGTCGCGGGCCGCGCCGGCAATGCCGGCAAACAGCGACAGGATCCCGATAGGGCTGGTCGCAAGCCCCGCCGGGGGTATTCAACGAGCAACAGGAAACCATCATGTCAACGCCTGAATTCGAACTCGATGTATCGGTGCGAACCGACAAGGGGAAAGGTGCGAGCCGCCGCCTGCGTCGATTGCGCAATGCCATTCCCGCCGTGCTCTATGGCGCGGAAAAGGAACCGGCATTGCTCGCCATCGATCACGACAGCATTCTCCACGCCACGGAAAACGAGGCATTCTTCTCCCAGATCGTCACGCTCAATCTGGATGGCAAGCACAAGGAACGCTGCATAATCAAGGACTTGCAGCGCCACCCGGCCAGGCCGGTGATTCTGCATGCGGATTTTCTCCGCATCAGCGAGGGCCAGGCGGTCAATATCCGCGTCCCCCTGCATTTTCTCAACGAGGACAAGTGCGTCGGGGTGAAAGCCGGCGGCGGTCGCATACTCAAGTCGATGACCGAAATCGACGTGAGCTGCCTGCCCCGGGACCTGCCGGAATTCATCGAAGTGGACATGCTTGAGGTGGAACTCGGCCAGTCGGTGCATCTGTCGGATGTCGCGCTGCCGGAAGGCGTCAGCAGCGTGGCCCTGTCCCACGGCAGGGAAGGCGATCTTTCCGTCGCCACGGTGCAATCCCCCAGGGGCGGCGCCCTCGATGAGGCGGAAGACGCGGAACCCGCGCCGGAATCGGAAAGCGATGCCGCGCCCGACGCGGAAGAAGAATCCTGACCGCGCAAGACTCCCTGCAACTGATCGTGGGCCTCGGCAATCCGGGGTCCGCGTACGCCGGCAATCGACACAATGCCGGCCTGTGGCTGCTTGAGCGCCTGTGCGCCGAATACGGCGGGGAATTGCGCGCCCGCGGCAAGTTTCATGGCGAAATCGGCAAGATCCGCATCGCCGGTCGAGAAATCCGCCTGCTGTGGCCGGCCACATTCATGAATCGCAGCGGGCAATCGGTGGCCGCTGTGTGCGGTTTTTATCGGATCGAAGCCGAACAGGTGCTCATTGCCTACGATGAAATCGATTTCCCCGTGGGCAGGATTCGCTTCAAGTCCGGCGGCGGGCATGGCGGCCACAATGGTCTGCGCAGCATTATCGAATACCTCGGCGGGCGCAATGCCTTCCGGCGCCTGCGCATCGGCGTGGGACACCCGGGGCACAAGTCCCTGGTGACCGGTTATGTGCTCGGCGACCCGCCCGCGGCGGAACGCGAACTGATCGAGAACAGCATCGGCGAAGCCATCTCGGTCCTGCCCCGGGCCGCGGTCGGCGAATGGGAAGAAGCCATGCGAATCCTGCATGGTCGGATGGAATGAGGAGCAGGCGAAAATGGCATTGCGTTGCGGAATCGTCGGCTTGCCCAATGTGGGCAAGTCCACCTTGTTCAATGCCCTTACCCGGGCGGGGATCGCCGCGGAGAACTACCCCTTCTGCACCATCGAGCCCAATTCCGGCGTGGTGGCTGTACCGGACCCGAGGCTTGGCCGAATCGCGGAAATCGCGCAACCCGCCAGAACGATTCCCACCACGGTGGAATTCACCGACATCGCCGGTCTCGTGGCAGGCGCCTCGCAAGGTGAAGGTCTCGGTAACCAGTTCCTCGCCAATATCCGCGAAACCGACGCCATCGCCCATGTGGTGCGCTGCTTCGAAGACAGCAACATCACCCATGTTTCCGACCAAATCCGCCCCGCTGACGACATCGAGACGATCAATACCGAGCTTGCCCTAGCCGACCTGGAAACCGTCAACCGCAATCTGGACCGGGTGATCCGCGTCGCCAAGAGCGGCGACAGGGATGCCCGGCGGCAGGCGGCGCTGCTGGAGAAAGTCCAGGCCGGCCTCGACCGGATGCAGCCGGTGCGGGCCATCGACTTGTATCGGGAGGAGCGCGAGAATTTGCGCAGCCTGCACCTGCTTACCGCCAAGCCGGTGCTGTACATCGCCAACGTGGCCGAGGACGGTATCGACGACAATGACCGGGTTGCGGCGGTAGCCGCCATTGCCGAAACCGAAGGCGCTGAAATGGTGGTCATCTGCAACAAGATCGAGGCCGAAATCGCCGAACTTGCCGACGGGGAACGGCAGGAGTTTCTGGAAGAGCTGGGCATGGCAGAAGCCGGCCTCGACCGCGTCATCCGCGCCGCTTACCAGCTACTCGGCTTGCAGACCTTTTTCACCGCCGGCCCGAAGGAAGCCCGGGCCTGGACGGTGCGAAAGGGCGCCCATGCGGCGAGCGCGGCTGGCGTCATTCACACCGACTTCGAGCGCGGCTTCATCCGCGCCGAAGTCGTTTCCTTTGACGATTTCGTCGCGCACAAGGGCGAAAGCGGCGCCCGGGACGCGGGCAAATGGCGCCTCGAAGGCAGGGACTATCCCGTGCGCGACGGCGACATTATCCACTTTCGGTTCAATGTGTAGTGTCCAGCGCTGCCAGCATTTCCCCTGGGAGCGTGGTCCCGGTATGCTTTGCGCCTTGATTTGCCTGACGAGGTTGCCATGACATTCCGCCTGCCGGCTTTGCCCGGCGTTCTTCTTGCGCCTGCCCTTCTTGCCTTGGCCGCCTGCGGCGATTCCGGTACGGCCACCGCTCCGGCGATGGACCCGGAACCGGCGCAACCTACCGCCAGCGCGCCGGCGACCGACCCGGTTTCCGATGAGCGCCCGGATGCAAACCTGGAAGACCGCCGCAACACGGTGGCGGCCGTCTTGCATGAACACACCGCGGTCATGGCCTCCGATGCATTCGAGGGCCGCGCCCCGGCGACTCCCGGCGGGCAGATGACCGTTGACTATCTGACCGAACAATTCAGCGCTCTGGGAGTGGGGCCGGGCAATGGCGATTCGTACCGGCAGCAGGTCGATGTGGTGGAAATCACCGCCGCCATTGACCCGGTGCTGCAATTCAGCGGCGACTTCGAGGCCAGCCCCGCCTACAAGAGCGAGATGGTCATCGGCAGCCGGCATCATGTTTCGCCGGTTGTCGTGGAAGACAGCGAAGTCGTTTTCGCGGGCTATGGCATTGTCGCCCCCGAGCGGGGCTGGAACGATTACGCCGATGTGGACGCCGCCGGCAAGACCGTGATTGTGCTGGTGAACGACCCGGGTTATGCCAGCCAGGATCCGGAATTGTTCAATGGCAATGCCATGACCTGGTACGGGCGCTGGGTCTACAAGTTCGAGGAAGCGGCCCGGCAGGGCGCGGCGGGAATCCTCATCGTGCATGAAACCGGACCCGCGGGATACGGCTGGGAGGTGGTGGACAATAGCTGGTCCGGCCCGCAAATCACCCTGGCCGCGGAGAACGGCAACGCCCATCTCGCCGACATCGAAGGCTGGATCACCCGGGAAACCGCGGAAGCGCTGTTTGCCGCGGCGGGTATGGACTATGAGGAAATTAAGGCCGCGGCCGCCGAACCCGGCTTCAGCGCGGTTCCGCTGGGCGATATCCGCGCCAGCATGAACGTGGAAACCAGCGTGCGCGGTTCAAGCTCCCACAATGTGATTGCCGCCATTCCCGGCTCGGCGCGTCCGGATGAGACCATCATCTACACCGCACACTGGGATCATCTCGGCATGGTGGAAGACATGGAAGGCGACAATATCTGGAACGGCGCCGTGGACAACGCCACCGGCACCGCCGCCCTGCTCACGCTGGCCGGCCTGCACGGCAACCAGCCCTCGCCGCCGGAACGCACCGTGGTGTTCCTGGCGGTAACCGCCGAAGAGTCCGGCCTGCTAGGCTCCCAGCGATATGTGGAAAATCCCGTCTATCCGCTTGAAACCACTGTGGCGAACATAAACATGGATGCGCTGAATCCCTGGGGCCGGGTGCGCGACATGGTCGTAATGGGCTATGGCAGCAGCGAACTTGAAGACTATCTGGCTGATGCCGTTTTCTCCCAGGAGCGGGTTATCGTCGCCGAATCCACACCGGAGGCAGGTCTTTACTACCGTTCCGATCATTTCAGTTTCGCCCGGGCCGGGGTGCCCGCGCTGTGGGCCGAGGGCGGAACCGACAGCCGCGAACACGGCAATGAATGGGGCGTCGAGCAGTCGGAGGATTATGTCGCCAACCGCTACCACTCCCCCGACGACGAGTACGATCCGGAATGGGACCTCAGCGGCGCCGCCGAGGATGTGCTGCTCTATTTCGAGATCGGCAACCGGCTGGCGAATGAGACCACCTGGCCCGAGTGGTACGAAGGCAACGAATTCAAGGAGACCCGCGACGCCAGCGCGGCGGCGCGCCAGTAACCGTCAGGCCAGCATCCCCGCCACCGCCCCGGTCATGCATGTGGCCAGGGTGCCGGATACCAGCGTTTTCATGGCGAGTCCGACGATTTCTTCGGCGCGTTCGGGGCACATGCCGCTGAGCCCGCCAATCATGATGCCAAGGCTGCCGAAATTGGCGAAACCGCAAAGCGCGTAAGTGAGAATGACGGTCGAACGCTCGCCGAGAGCGCCGGCAGGCAGTTCCGCAAGCGCGAGATAAGCCAGAAATTCGTTCAAAACGGTTTTGGTCCCCATGAGACTCCCCGCCAGGGGCGCTTCGCTCCAGGGAATCCCCATCAGCCAGACCAGCGGAGCGAACAGCCAGCCGAACACGGCTTGCAGGCTGATGTCCTGACCGCCGACCGCGGGCAACAACGCAAGCAGGCTGTTGATCAGGGCTACCAGCGCGACCAGCACGATCAGCATGGCCGCCACGTTGAGCATCAGCCTCAGGCCATCGCCGGTGCCCTTGGTAATCGCATCCATGACGCTCTGATAGCTGCTGCGCATTTCGACTTCATCGGCATTGCTCGTCGCTGACTCCGGCACCATGATCGCCGCCAGCATGATGGCCGCCGGTGCGCTGATTACCGAAGCGGTGAGCACATGACCGAGGGCGTTGTCGAGCACATCCTGCAAGACCACGGAATACAGCACCAGTACGCTGCCGGCAACGGTCGCCATGCCACAGGTCATGACGATGAACAACTCGCTGCGGGTCAGCGACCGCAGGCAAGGGCGGATCAGCGCAGGCGATTCCACCATACCCATAAAGATGTTGGCGGCGGCCGACACGCCGACCGCGCCGCCGACGCCAAGACTGCGCCGCAATATGAAGGAAAAGCCGCGCACCAGCGCCGGCAGGATGCGCAAATGCCAGAGCACGGCGGAAAATGCCGTAACGAACAGAATCAGCGGCAAGACGCGAAAGGCCAATATGACCGTGGCGTTTGCGTCGCTCAACTCGAAAGGATAGGCGACGTTGGCCGGGTCGCCGCCAAGATAGCCGAAAACCAGCGAAGTGCCGGATTCTACTGCCGCGGTAATCGCCTGAACGACCCGATTGATTGCCTGCAACACCACCTGCAGGGCTTCGAAGCGAAAAGCCAGCAGCGCGAACGCGAATTGCAGGCCGAGGCCGCCGGCGACAAGGCGCCAATTCGGCAGCCGGCGCTGTTCACTGAGGACAATGGCGATGCCGATGAACGCGAAAATTCCCAGCGTCGCCTGAAAATAGGTCAAAACGTTTAAGGCCGCAGCCGGGGCACGAATTTGGTCATGCCCTGAATCGGGCCTACTTCGCCCGGCGTGCCCAGCGTCATCAGCAATTCGCCTTCGGGGCTGAATTTGAGTACTGCGCTGCCATGGTTGGCGGCGCCGGGGCGGGGCGGCTGGGCAAGGGCTGCCGCGGAGACCAGCGATGCGATCATGGCCGCGGCCGCGCACACGATTCCGGCGACGCGGCCGGTCGAATGAGTCTTGTTCATCGTTTACCTCTGGAAAACTGAAGTTTGGTGACAACGGATTTCTTGAGCGCCACAAAAATGGACCGTGGCTTGCGCATTGTCAAGATCAACCGGGGCGCGTGAAAATTCAATGGCTTCGATCCGTCGCCGTCGCCCGCTGCGGCGAAAACCACAGAATGCACAAGGCAACCAACGGTGCCGGCGCCGAGGCCTGCGCGGCGTTTCTCGCGGCGCTTGATCGCCTGCGAACAGCGCGTTGAACTCACCGGGCTGGTAAACACCGACCTTTCCACTCTCAACCGTACGGGCCTTATCACCGAAATCATCTCGTCGCGGGCACGGATTTTGGCACCTTCCATCGGCGTTCTGTGCCCTGTCGTCGATAAATAGCCTCCGACCCCCCGATTGAGTCCCATTGCCCACCCCTTTAACATGCCCAAACTTCACATCCGACAGGAAACCGTCATGACATCATCCCAACAAGACCACTTTCTCCTGGTCGGCGCCGGCGGTCGCGAGGCTTCCTTCGCCCTCAAGCTAGCCGAAGACTCGCGGGTATCCGCCTTCGTCTCGCACAACAACCCCACGATTCTCAAATGCGTCACGACAACCGGCGGGAAAACCCACCTTGGCGATGTCTGCGACCCGGATGCCGTCACCGAGTTCGCCCTGCTCTCAAAAGCCAAATACGCTTTCGTCAGCGCCGACGAGCCGCTCGCCCACGGCATCGTCGACAACCTCACCGATGCAGGTATCCGGACCATAGGCGCCACCCGTGCGGCCTCGCGCATCGAGTGGGACAAAATCCACGCCATGCTTCTAATGCAATCCGTCTCACCGGAATGCACGCCCCGTTACGAAATCGTCAAAACTCCCGATGACATAACTCCCGCCCTCGATACCTTCCAAGAACTGGGTCTTGACGTCGTCGTGAAGCCTCAGGGCCTTACCGGCGGAAAAGGCGTAAAGGTCATGCCCGAACATCTCTCCGATTACCAGGCCTGCGCAGACTACACCGCTGAACTCCTCTCCTCTCGCCCGGGTGAAAAAGTGCTCCTCGTCGAAAAACTGATCGGTATCGAATTCACAATCATGGGCATAACCGACGGCGACAACCTGGTGATGTCTCCGGCAAGCTACGACTACCCCTTCCGCTACGAGAACGACACAGGACCGGGGACCGGAGGCATGGGATGCTTCACCGCCGCCGAAAAGAAACTCCCCTTTCTCACTGACAACGACATACAACAGTGCCGCAAAATCATGCACGCCATCATCCACCGCCTGGCCGAATCCGGAATACCCTTCTCCGGCGTCCTCAACGGCGGGTTCTTCAAAACTGCCAAAGGCATCCGTTTCATGGAATTCAACAGCCGATTTGGCGATCCGGAGGGCCTCAATATCCTTACGATACTCCAACAACCATTTTCCGGCATCCTCCGGGCCATCTGGTCACGCACGCTCACCGATATCGACTTCATTCCCGAAGCCAGTGTAATCAAATACCTGGTGGCTCCTGAATACCCCTACAAAAGTCCTTCGGCAACCAGGTTCAACCTCGATATCACCGGCCTCCGATCCCTGGACCTCAACCTCTTTTTCGGCGCCTGCGAACAGATCGACTCCCACACTTTTCAAACCCTGGGCTCCTCTCGCGTACTTGCGATCGGCGCGACAGCATCCGACATCGCCGAAGCATCCGAACGCATCAACCAGGGCATTGATCAATTCGTTAGGGGGCAACTCGAGTACCGCAGAGATATCGGATCCCGGGAAAATGTCGATCGACTCATATCCATCGCCCTCCCTTGGAATACCAATCCAGAAAACACCTGATGCATACTGGCTTCACCAGCGCCGATATTCCGTCGGCGCATCCCCAAAGCGGCCTTTGTCCGGCCCTTTGGGGCCGTCAGACTGCTTCCTGTCCTTATACAGGAGAATGAAATGAATGATACGTCTGGCAAGACCACGAACGTCCATGCCGTCAGCAATGGCCAACTGCTTGGCGTTCTCACGGTGTTCATCGCACTCGCGGGATTTGGGGTTTGGACCGTCGATTCGAAATTCGATGCCCTGGACTCCCGATTCGATGCCATGGATATCCAGTTTGAGGCCACCAACACCAGAATCGACGACGTCAATTCACGCATTGACAGCCTCAATTCACGCATTGACAGCCTCGAAACCAGATTTGAAGGTCTGCAAAACAGATTCCAGGGTCTTCAATCCACAGTACACGAGCTCTCGATCAGGGTCGCCCGCATGGAAGGCACTTTGGGCATCATAGTCGATGAGATCGTTGAACAACCCGCTGCCACCACCGACAACGGTGTCGCCCAGCAATAGTTCGACACGGCGGCGCTGCTGCTGTTGATCGGCTTTACGGATACGCCGCCGAATGCCGCCGGGGTGGCTCACGATACGGTCGCTGCAATGCAGGCCGGCGCCGCCGGCGCCATGCGGCTTGAGACTATTGGCGGCCTTGCCTTTACCTTCCAGAGTATGGTGCTGGTTTTCGCGATCCTGCTTTGCGTACTCAGCGGGAGCCCCGCAAAGCGCAGCCCGGCATTCCTGAGCTGGATGGCTGTGACGTACGCAGTCAACATACTGGTCTGGCAGCAAATGTATTTCGGTCACCAGGCTTTTCTGGAAATGGGCGAGACCGGCTGGTTACTGGGCTTCCCCGCGGCCACGGCCTGGCAGGTCTACCGCGTCTGGTTCGCCGGTGTCGTGCTGATCGCAGTTTATAGCGCCGGTTTCCGCCATTACGTTCTCAGCGAAGACGACGAGTTGCGCTTTGAGGAGTTGTTGCGCAAGTTCGGAGACTCATGGGACTAGGAGTCTGCGCCATAGGAATTCGCGAAAGCGAAAATTCGCTATCGCCGCGCCCCCGGCCGATCGATTGAGGCGAATATTGGTGGATATGAAACGAAGAAGATGATGAACAAGAATCTGGCCGACAATCGCAGCATCCTGCCGCTTTCCCTGCTCGGTTACATCGTCTCGGCGCTGCTGTGGATATCGATCGGCCTGGTCATGCGCGCGGTCGTGGTCGGCGGTGGGGCGGATCCGCTGGCGCAACCCGACGACGCAGCCTCGACATTTCTGGCGATGTTCGCCAGCCCGCTACTCGCCGGCATCGTTTTCGCCGCGCTGTTCGCGGCGATCATCCACGATATTCCCCGCGCAGTGCGCGGCCGGCCGGTAGACAACGAATTGTTCTGGGCGCGCGTGATCACCGTGGTTCTGGCGGTGGTCGCAGCAGGCTTCGCGCTGTTCTCGTACTATCGCGACGCCACCCTGGTCGCCTTGCTGGGTGCGTTCGGCTGGAGCACTTTCGCTGCCTCGCTGTTCCCGGTACTCGCCATCGGCCTGAACTGGAAGCGCGCCACCGCCGCAGGCGCCGTAGCAGCCGTGGTGAGCGCCCTGGCAATCAATTTCACCGTCCAGCTCGCCGGCATCACCCTCCCCTGGGGAATCTCCGGCGGCCTCGCCGCATTCGTCACTTCGCTACTGCTGTTCTTCGCGGTCTCCTACGCCACCCCGCCACCAAAACTGGCCCGGGACATCGACCGGATGATGGATATTTGACTGATTCCTGTTGTAATCGGGGCATGGGCCGATCAACATCTGTACGGGACAGCGATTCGACACGGCAGCAGAGGAGCCCGGGCGTCCCGTCGCTCCTCTGAGACGGATCGAGCTATTTTCCGCCTTTTCTTGGCTAATCGGTGAACATGCGTATACCATTTGGTGGCACACCCAGATTTTTCGATAATCTCGCGGATTGGAGCCGCAACAGGATATGACAGAGCCTGCCCTCGCAATTTCGATCTCAGACCTGCCCTCACGCCTTGAGGGCATAAAGGATGTCATTCGCTCCGAGTATCTGGAGGCGCACGGCTATCCTTGGATCGTTGCGTACTCGGGCGGCAAGGATTCTACATTGCTGCTCCAACTGGTCTGGGAGGTCATAGCGGACCTCCCGCTGAAGCAGCGAAGCCGCCAGATTCTGGTAGTTGGAAACGATACGCTGGTGGAATCACCCCTCGTAATCAATCATCTCCGAAATTCGTTGCAGCAAATCGATCTTGCGGGAATCCAGTCGGGCCTACCCATCTCAACCGAAGTTACGACGCCATGCATTGATCAGACTTTCTGGGTCAGCGTCATCGGGAGAGGTTACATACCGCCCACCAGGAATTTTCGCTGGTGTACCGACAGGATGAAGATTTCGCCGACGAACAAGCTGATCGTTCGGCTTACGCAGGAGTTCGGCGGTGCGATTTTGCTGATCGGCACGAGGCGAGCGGAGTCCGACAATCGCCGGCGTGCGATGAATAATCGAGGCGTTTCTGCCCAGAAATTGAATCCGCAAGGGTTGATCGAGGGCTGTCAGATGTTCGCGCCGCTGGCTGACTTGGAAGATAACGATGTGTGGATGACGCTCATGCAGCGGAGTCCGCCGTGGGGCGGCACCCATCGGCGCTTGATTACCTTGTATCGCAATGCAGGAGGAGGAGAGTGTCCTTTAGTCGTCACGAAGGAGCAGGCGCCTTCCTGCGGTAGCACATCTCCACGATTTGGCTGCTGGACCTGCACCGTTGTCCAGAAGGACCGAAGTCTTAAAGGGCTGATAGACTCCGGCCACGGTGAGACGGAAAGACTGGAAGCGCTGTTCGATTTCAGGGAGTGGCTGCTGGAACTTCGGGAAGACGAGAATAATCGATTACCTGTGCGACGTAATGGAAATGTCGAGCATCGTGAAAACGGGAGTCAAATCTTGGGACCATTCAAACTCGAGATTCGCAAACTAATTCTCAATAAGTTGCGGGAGCTAGAATCAGAGATAGGTGAACCATTGATTTTGCCTGCAGAAATCGATTGTATCGAAGACGTGTGGTGGAGAGACCAAATCAAAGAAGATGCCCGTCAGGCATTGCATCGCAGTCTTGAAGCCGTTGTTTAATTTTTGGATGACAAGGATGATTCGTTGAGCGAGACAAAGATCACTTCCGAGGTTTGCCTCGTATCAGAAGTCTTGTGTTCGGGATGCTTTACCGTTCCTTGGCATCAGCGCTACTATGATTGGAAGGTAGAGCAGGTCGGTGAACTACTCACAGATCTGCACGACGCTGTGGAAGGCGATAAAGCATGCTATTTCGTTGGTTCGATAATGTTGGTTAGTTCGAGTTTGGCAACTTCCTTGAGGGTCAACGATGGACAGCAACGACTTATTACACTGTCTTTGTTGATCGCAGCCCTTTGTCGCCGTTTTGAAAAGATGCTGCCTCCAGATAATGCACGTGAGACACGCGGATTGCGTGCCTTGTTCGACGAGCCCGATTACCACATTTTAAAGCTATCTGAAGCCGCCAAGTACAAACCCAGAATTGAGCCGCCAAGGCGAAACAAGTCCACATATCAGCAGTTGATTCGAGGTCATGACATTGGAACCAATGGAGCTCTCACTTCTGCTTGGGAAGTCATCGATCTTTTTGTGGGAGCAATGGATCGACGAGCAATCGAGAGTTTTTCAGACTTTGTTATGCAAAAAGTTGAAGTATCGGTGCTCCAGGTGCCAAGTGATGTAGATGCGAATTCGGTATTCGAGTCTCTAAACGCACGTGGAAAACCTCTGGACGATGTCGACCTGATCCGTAATCGATTGTACTCGTATTTCTCAGACCAAGAAGACCCCAATCGAAGGGAAACTATCCATGAAAGACTTGAGTCTCCGGCCGTAGTCTTGGGACCAAGCAATGTACAGGATTATTTTCGATGCTACCTACAGTGCAGGTATGGGTATCTTCAAAAGAACAGGTTTTATAGAGAGGTCAGACAAAAGATAGAGGGAGCTGCTGAGCAGGATGATCCGCCTAGCTATGTATACAATCTCATTGACGGTTTGGGTAAGAAAGAAAGCATGCAGTTGTTCCGAACACTAACGTCTTCTAGGCCAGATGTGGCATTGAACATAAATCTTCCCAAAATCTCTGGCTACAGAGATATTACTGTATTGCTGAGTGAACTGAAGGATTATAAAGTAACTCAGCCCTTGGTTTTTTCTCTGTTGCATCGATTTCTTGAAGAAAAGGACAAGGATATTAAACGCAAGGTTGGCTTAGTGGTTGCGCGTAGTCTAAAAAATCTTACTTCATTTGTGATGAGGACGACGTTTGTCGCTTCTAAGTTCGAGCCTTCTAAATTCGAGGCGGCGTTTTCGAATTTTGCTATGGATGTCTTCAGGGGAACTGACTTCCAATCGCTCGATATCTATGAGGGACTTGCTGGAACGGATGAATATGAAGTGATTGATAACGTGAGATTTATACGTCGCATGACAGATATGGAGATACGCACCAATGCTAAAGCTCTACGATTCTTGTTTGGCATAAACTCCAAGCATCAACTTGGTTCTGATGTTTTTAGGCGAGACCACTGTACCGTTGAACATGTATTGCCGCAATCCGATCAACATTGGTCTGATTGGAAGGCATTTTCGGAAGAACAAGCGAAAGAGTGCATCTATCGCACTGGCAACATGGTAATTTTGACAAAAAGGGAAAATCGCTCAAACGAAGAATTTAATAAAAGTTTTCTAGCTAAAGCGGATTTTTACAAGGACAGTGCATTAAGTATGCCGAGATTAGTTGCCGAGAATCATGATGAATGGACGCCCGGGATTGTAGAGAAAAGATCCAAGGCACTTGCAAAGGAGGCGGCATCAGTCTGGCAATTTTCACCAAGCAAAGCGTAGCTTCCTATAGAGCCCGGTCGGATGAACGAAACATTGGAACTTCGACACCAGGCTGAGGACATGCTCGGTGTCCCGAGTAGATTGCATGATTACCAATGGGAGGGTGTGTCCTTCCTCTTTCGCTCAAACGCAGCGCTACTTGCTGACGAAATGGGATTGGGCAAGACGGTCCAAGCCTCAGTCGCCTTGGCCCTCTTGCTGAACGCGAAGAATGATATCAGGCGCTCACTCATCGTTGCCCCTGCATCGCTGATTACCAACTGGATGTCGGAACTGGATATTTGGGCACCATCCCTTGCGGTTCGACGCCTGCAAGGAGATATTCGTGACCGTGAAGCTCTGTACATGCTTCCTGTTCCAGTGTTGGTTGGCTCCTACGAACAAATCAGGCAAGATGGTCTTGATCGGATTCCAGCCGACACGTTCGATATAGTTATTCTTGACGAAGCCCAGCGCATAAAGAACAAGTACTCCCGGACATCATTGGCCTGCCGTTTACTCCCGCGAAAGCACTCTTGGGCGCTATCCGCCACTCCGCTCGAGAACGATCCGGATGATGTGGCCTCAATTCTTGGATTTTTAAACCCATCCTTACCAACGGACCTCTCAAATACGAAACTTTCGTCAACGCTAAGTTCAATGATGCTGCGTAGAAGGAAACAGGAGGTAAGGGGGGAACTTCCTCCAGTCATCATTCAGGACATGAAGTTGGAATTGCTATCTCCACAGAGAGTTGCCTATGATCAATTGTGGGTGGAGCGGGAGAATGCCGCCAGGGCAGACGCCGAGAGTTCTGCGGCTGTATTGCTGGGGCTAATAACTCGCCTTAAGATTGCTTGCAATTTTGACCCTGATAGCAATACGTCTTCCAAGCTGGACGCATTGAAGGAGGTTTGTGAAGGTATGGGGTCAAACGCTCGCGTACTGGTTTTCTCGCAGTTCGTCGAGACCTTGAAATGGCTGTCTGCGCGGATTAGCATTCCTGGTGATTTCATCACGGGCTCAATGTCGATCGAAGAGCGGCAGAAAGCCATAGAGAGGTTCAAAACTGGCAGGTCGCCCCGAATCCTATTCATCTCATTGAGGGCCGGCGGCGTGGGATTGAATCTGGGAGAGGCGTCACATGTTGTAATGTTTGACAGGTGGTGGAACCCGGCTGTCGAGATGCAAGCGATCTACCGTGCACATAGGTTTGATCGGGAAGAGCCGCTACACGTTGTCCGATTTTTGGTGGTGGATACGATAGAAGATCGTATTGCCAGCATCTTGGACAGCAAAGAGGAAATGTTCAGCGATATTGTTGAATCCGCCGAAACCGCCTCTCGCGGTTTCTCTATACAGGAGTTGATGCATATCCTCGAACTCTCTGGAAGCGACAAGATTTCAACTACAGAAAGGCAGGAGGAAAATTAAGGAAATGGCAAAAATCGTGGAGTATCGAGAAATTCCCTTGGACGATTTAACGATTAGCAAGGGACAAGTACGGACACAAAACACTGGGCAAGAGATCGACGAGTTAGCTAGAAGCATTGAAACTCAGGGTCTTTTGCAACCCATTGTTGTTTGCCAAGCTCGGGAGGAAGGCAAGTGGGAGATTTTAACTGGGCAAAGACGCTTTCTGGCTCATAAGCACTTAAGAAAGGAAAGAATTTCAGCTGCTGTGCTGGATGAGCGGGTCGATGAAGGGCAAGCGAAAGCAATCTCCATTACGGAAAACTTGATTCGGCGGCAGCTTACTGGGAAAGAGCTGAAGGATGGGGTTCTGTTTCTGTACAACATCTATGGGACTGTCAAAGAGGTAGCAGAAGCCACAGGTCTGCCTAGAAATAAAATCTCTGAGTACATTAAGTACCCAAGGCTGCTCAAGGAACTAAAAGGCCTGGTTGATGATGGTGTCGTCGATGTTAATGTGGCGGTAAAGGCACAAGATGCAGCAAGCGATGACGAAGGAGTGGCTGATCCGGAGGTAGCCGTCCAGTTAGCCAAGGAGATGGCTCCGATGACCGGGGTTCAGCGGAAAAAGGTACATAAGGAAATCAAAGACCACCCCGAACGCAACATGGACGATGTAATTGAGCGAGCAAAAACAGGATCTAAGGTAGTGCAGGTCATCGCAACCGTATCTAATGACGTTCATGCAGCGATTCAGCAAGTAGCCAAGGAAGAAGGAGAAAACCAAGACGACACGGTGGCTCTTCTTATCGAAGAGGCTCTAATTGATCGTGGAGCCTTGGAAGGAAGCTAGATCATGCTTGCTGGGCTAAACGCATTGGAGCTTGGCCGTCTTCGTATGTCTCTGGGATATGGGACACACAAGAAAGGTCGACCTCTGTCTCCGATTGAGGTAGGAGAACTTCTGAGAAAGGCTCGCTTGGAAGGTATGTCACTTCAAGACTGTGCTAAAGCAGTCCAACTCGATGGTACAGGACATATAGGGAGGTTCTTGACAATCCTCGAACTTCCGGAAGATTTGCAGCATCTGATCGGATGGGGCGCGGAAAAGAATTTTATTGGATTTACCGCCGCATTCGAATTAACAAACCTAGGTAATGCTGAAGAGCAGCGAGTTGTAGCTGGCACTATTTTGTCCAATGGACTAACCAGTAAGGAAATACGACAGATAGCGCAACTCCGCAATCGATCTGATAAGAATATTGGTCAATGCATTAAAGAAATACTTGGCATGCGCCAACAAGTTACAAAGCGATTCGTATTTGTTGGTTCGATGTCATTGGAAACCGAATCGAATCTGGCAAAAAAGACTCAATCTGCCAGAGATCTAATTTTGGCTTCCGCAATAGGAGGTCTTGGAATCAGAAGCGCGACCGGTCGTCTCGGCCCCAAGCTGTTCACGCTTGTGGGTAACGAGGACTTTAATGCCTCAATGCAAGAAATTGGTAAAGAGAACATAGAGGCAAGGATCAGAGCGCTCGTATCAAAGGCACTGGAGAATGGTTTGCCCGAGAGTTGATGTATTCAACAATGGTGCAGTGCGCCTTGGTTCTAATCTGGTCTGCGATGGTTACGCGGAAGGATTCGATTTTCGTGTTCAAACTCATATTCATGATGATCACATGAGTGACTTTAACAAAAGTAAAGGATTGCAGGACATTCTTATGAGCAGGGAAACCAAGTCACTACTAATCTCGGAATCAAATCCGGACCTTGAATATCGAGACAATGTTATTGCATTAAGGTGGGGAGACGAGATAGCGCTTGAAGACGGAACCAAGGTCACACTGTTTCGGTCGGGTCATATGCTTGGATCAGCGCAGATGTTAGTTGAACATTCAGATGGAATTCGTAGCGGGTATTCTGGCGATTTCGCATGGCCAATTGAGGAAATAATCCAAGTTGATGAGTTGGTTATTGATAGCACTTATGGTAATCCAGCGAGCATTAGAAAATACTCGCAAGGCGAAGCTGAAAGTCGCTTAGTCGAAATTGTTTCTCAACGATTACGTCATGGCTCTGTTCATGTAAACGCCTATAGAGGAACAATTGAGCGAGTCTTGCATGTGCTTTCGAGTAATGTAAATGTTCCGATTCTGGGTAGTAAGAGGTTAAGTCAAGAAGTATCAGTATATCAGGAGAATGGGTTTGGAGTTGGCACTATCACGCGAATTGACTCGGAGGAAGGGCGACTTGCCCTGCAGAATGGCTCATACATACGCCTGTACGCGAAAGGTGATGGTTTTCAAAACGAACTTGTTGAAGAAACGAGCATATCATGTAGCGCGTTTATGACTCGACTAGACGATCCAGTCGTGGAATTTTCAGAACGAGCCTATAGAGTAGCACTTTCGAATCATGCGGATTTCGAGGGCACCATTGAATACATAAGAGCAACCGGCGCAGTAAAAGTAATTACCGATAACACAAGAAGCCATGGAGTTGACTTGGCTATTGCCATTAACAGCAGTATTAATGGTGTTTACGCTGAGCCTTCATCGAATCTTCCGTATATCACATAGAGGAAACAATGGAAAATTATTGGAATGCGATATTGTTCTGTATACTTGTGATAGCTCTATTCTTTACAGTGCGAGGGAACATAAAATTTGACCTTAATGAGTATTTAAAAGATCGCCGAAAAAACAAGAAGCAGCGTGTTCGAACGCTTTGCCCTCACATGGATGTAACAAGGGATGAGAAGGGGTCATTACAGTTTCGTAGTTCTTACATTCCAAATCTCGGCGGGATTGGTTGGACATGCCGAACTTGTGGGTCAGAAACTACTGACGAGTTTTACATAAAGGAGACCTTGAAGTATTGGGTAAACAATCCAAAAGAGTACGAAAAGCGCAGAAAGAAGATGATAAAATTAGCATGATTTAGTTCCTATCCTCTTGCTAATAAAGTCAGATGAAAGAACTCCTTTGAGTGCAACAAATGATGTTCTTCGGATCGTAGGCTGGACTCGTCGAATTCCCTGAACAAACGAACATAGTCTCGTACTCTACCCTGATCAATGGCGAGCCATTCGCATGCCCCCTCCAGACGTGCGTATGCCATGAGCATACGCCGGTCGCATCTGCCGAGCGAGCCCCTGTATTCTCCCGGCATACGCTTGTCTTGCCTTCCGCAGGCTTCCATCTCACCGCTTGGCGGGCGCCAGCGGGAAGCACCGCAGACCTGCGTAGGCTTTCGCCCGCAAGCGCTCGGCGTTCACCACGATCTTGATGTGATTGATACCCATGCGCAGCTCGTAGGTTCCGTTCGCCCCGTAGAGGATGCACTGCTTCGGCCAGGACAGAAGCCCGTCGGCTTTCGTCTGCGAGCACAATCCCATTTCGACCAGCCGATTTATCAGGCCGCGCCAATGGGAGCTTCTTGTCGTGCGCCAGGCCGAGAGCAGGCCTCGAAAATCCCGCTCGCCGGCGTCATTCGGGTAGATTTCAAAACCCAGTCGCGGCAGGGCGCCTTCAGGGACAACATCGAACGCCATCATGAAGCGGTTGGAGACATCGTGGAGTTCCGACAGGACGTCCAGAACCGTGGGGATCGAACCCGGCCACCGGAGCCGATCGAGAAATGGCCCCGCCTGAGCTGCCGCAACCTCGGCGACAACCAGCCTGACGGATCGCGGCGCGCGCTCGGGAAAGGCGGCGGCGAACGCGACTACCGCGCCGGAGGGCAGCACGGCAAATGCGCGGGACAATGTGCGGGTCAGGGCGCACCGTTCCCGTCGCGAGTCACTCCGGCCAAGGACATGACCGAGCGTGGCGGCGAGGTGGGCCGGTTCGAATGTCGCCCCGTCCGGAGCTAAAGATGCGTCCGATCGCAAATTGATCGCCGGAGCCGCTTTCCGCTCCTCGGGGATGTCAATGAGATCGTATTCGAGCATCAGCCATCGGTACGATTCCGGCTTGCTGGCCAGCCAGGCGTCGAGTGAGGGTTTCAGGGATGTTGCCGCAGCCTCGTCCGCGCCCGCCAGGTAGCGGTGCGGGACCTGTGAAGAGGTCACGGTGAGCGAGAAGTCTGCAGCCGGTTCCGGGTCGTCGAGTTGCACTTCGAAGATGCACAGGTTCGCCGCGACGGCTGCGGGAAAATCTCCGACCCGCCGCAGCAACCGGTCTCGACCCCGTCCAGCGAGCAGGGATTCGGGAATCCGTGGCTGCAATGCCTCGAGCAGGTCCCGAAGTTGCGTCATTGCGCTCATGCCTTTCTCACTCGGTGATCGCGCCAGGGGACAATCCCGTAGCGGGGCCCGTTGCCCCATGTCGATATCGGGAGGCGTGGCATCAGGCGGGTGGCGCCTTGCAGTAATCGTCAATGAACTGCTGATGGCCGGGAAGCTGATCGACCCGCTCTTCGACCTGGCGGTGGATGTCGGCCAGATATTTTCCGAGCTCGTCCTTGCCCATGGCATTAACGATAGGGTGATACTGTTCCGGAATCAGGCCCTGCCCGAGCATGACCTGCACCCAAAAATTCGTGGCGAACAGTTCCCCCGGGTTCCAGGCAATCCGGCCAGTTTGTCGAAACAACTCGATTCGGTGCGTCAGGGAGTCGGGAATGTCCATGGTCCGGCACTGTCGCCAGAAAGGCGTATCCGACCGACCGTTCACATGGTAATGGAAGATGATAAAGTCGCGGATATTGTCAATCTCGTCCTGCGTCTTGGCGTTGAATTCGGCAATGGCGGGTTCGCGGACCCCCCTTTCGGGAAACAACTCGACCAGGCGGGTGACGCCACGCTGAATGAGATGGATGCTGGTCGATTCCAGCGGTTCCAGAAAGCCTGACGCCAGCCCCAGGGCAACGCAGTTCTTGTGCCAATACTTCCGCCTCTGGCCGGCCCTGAAACGGATCAGCCGGGGCTCGGCGAGCACGGCGCCCTGGACATTATCGAGCAGCCGCGCCCGGGCCTCGTCGTCGGACCAGTGCCGGGAACTGAATACCATGCCGTTGCCGACGCGGTGCTGCAACGGAATGCGCCACTGCCACCCTGCTTCATGGGCTGTCGAGCGTGTGTACGGGGAGGGAGGGGCGGTAATTGCGGTTGGTACGGCGATTGCGCTGTCACAATGCAGCCAGTCGCCATAGCCGTCGAAACCGACATTCAGGGCCTGCCCGATCAGGAGCCCGCGAAAGCCGGTGCAATCTATAAAGAAGTCGCCCGTGACCAGTTGCCCTGACTGCAGGCGGAGGCCGGTGATGAACCCGCTGGCCGGATCCTGTTCCACCTGTTCGATTCTTCCTTCATGGCGAATGACGCCGGACTCCTCGGCAATCCCTCGCAGGAATTGTCCGTAGAGTCCGGCGTCGATGTGGTAGGCGTAGTTCAGGACGGTGTGCAGGCCGATGGCAAACCGGTTGCGTAAAGCCGCGGACGTTTCCAGACAGTATTCTCCGTAGCTCCGCGCCAGCCCCAGGCGGCGCCCCCTCAGCCAGTAATTCTGAAAACCCACCGCCCAGCGTTCCCTTCCGGCCCAGCCAAAGGAACCGAAGTAGTTCTCGCCCAGGTTCCGCCAGTTCTCGAAGAAAATTCCAAGCTTGAAAGTACCCTGAACGGCGCGGAGGAACTCGGGTTCACTCACGTTCATGTATTTGTGGAAAAGATGCAGCGGCGGGATCGTCGCTTCGCCCACGCCGACAGTTCCGATCTCATCGGATTCCACGAGGGCAATGTCCAGAATCTCGCCGAAATGGCGTGCGAACATTGCCGCGGCCATCCATCCCGCCGTGCCGCCACCGGCGATCACGAGTTTCCTGATGCGCCCGTTATGCATGGCCCGCTGCTGGAGGGTTCAGCCTTCCGGCACGCATGTCCCGGGCCTGCCGGCGCGGCGAACCATTACCGTCGGAGACACGACATGAGGCTCACCAGGTGTCGATGTCGCCAAAACCGCCGCCGACCACGCCGCCGATTTCCCGGTCCGACAGGTTCCGGCCTTCCGGCGGCAGGACCAGGTGAAAATCGGTGGCGTTGTCTTGAAGGACACGGACGTTGACGCCATCCGGAACCGAAAGTCCGGTGGCGTCCTTGATGGCTGCCTTCGGATTCTCCAGGAGTTGGGCGCGGAATGCCGCGTCCTCCTCGGCCTTGGCAAGAAGCTGTTGCTGGATCTGTGATGAGGTGTTCATGTTCGACTGCCTTCTCCGGTGATCGCTGCTCGGAGCAGCACTGTGACTGCGACGATAACAGATATCCTGACCTCACTCCAATGTCATGTGACCTTGATACCCCAGTCGATCATTTTCTCATGACGCCAGGATGACAGCCTGCCATCCGGATACGATGTCGGAATCTCGGCCTGGAATCTGGACCTCCTTCCCGCGGGGTCGTCTTCGGCAAAGAGGGCAACAACCCGGGCTTCTACGGAAAATCGCCTTGGCGCGCCGTCCCGGGTCGTCGGATCGTTGAAAGCCGTGTGAAAGGTGACCCGGCATGCCGGATCCTCGATGCGGGAATCGTACTGCCTGAAGATCAGCGCCTCGCCCGGCTCCATTCCGGGAAAGTAATGCCAGCACTGGGCCGTGTCATGAACGAGACGGTACTGCACCAGGCGGGTGGCCGGCTCGGTCAGGCGCCGCCCATCTGAGCTGATCATGTCGTCGGCGGAGACGGTCGCATGGTCGCACAGGGCAAGGGGCTTTGACTCGATCGCCCGCAGGGGATCCGTACTCCGCCAGACGTTGTAAACGCCGAAGTGACGGTCGTCCGGTATGGCAAGCACATCCTCGACATAGGGAGTCATGTCTGCGTGGGCCATTTCCGCATAGGCGCCGGCGCCGCCGGGCAAAATCGGCTCACCGACACGAAACTCGTGCTGCATGGTCCGGGCGGAAAGGCATCCAGTCGCATTCATGACCAGTTCCGCGCAATGGTCGTAGAAGCGGGAAACAACGCTGTCGCGATCGCCGTAATCGATGTCGAGAGGCGCGTGCACAAGCTCGAATCCCATGCGCCTGA